>RFJS01000246.1 GCA_003694825.1 Verrucomicrobiota bacterium
GTCCGGGCCGACATCTACAGCCTCGGTCGCATCCTCTACGAAATGACCACGGGCCGGCCGCCCACCGACTTCCCGCTGCTCCCCGACGACCTCAGCACCCGGCCCGACGCCGCCGTCGTCCTCGAGCTCAATGAAGTCATCCTCCGCGCCTGCGCCCAACGGCCCGAAGACCGCTACGCCGACGCCGGGGAAATGCTCGAAGACCTGCTGCTCATCGAGGCCGGCAAATCCGTGAAGGAGCTCTTCCGCATCCGCCGTCGGCTGCGTGAGCTCTCGCGCTATCTCGCCTGGGGCGCCGCCGCCGCCGGCGTCGTGCTCCTCGGACTCGGTATTCACGACTACATGACAACCCGAGAGCTGGCCGCCTCCGAGCACGCCGCCCGCCTCCGCGCCGAGCAAGACGAGAAACTCGCCCGCTACACCGCCGACCTCAACCTCGCCCAACTCGATCTCGACAGCGGCAACCTCGGCGGGACCCGCTCCGCTCTGCGCCGCGCCAGGACGACCGTCGCCCCGCCCGGCCTCGAGTGGCACGCGCTCAACAACGACACGCGCGGCAACGCCCGCCGCGTGCTCGGCGAGAGCAACAACATCCCCGCGCGGGAGCTCGTCGTCGCTCCCGGAGGCAACCGGCTCGCCGTCCAGTATGGCGACCGCAAACGCCAGACGGCCATCTGGGACCTGCAAACCGGCAGCCGGCGCATCCTCTCCCGCGACGCCTATCGCCTCGCAGGATTCTCCCCCGACGGCACCGCCATTCTCCAGGCGACCTCGGCAGGCGCGCTCCAACGCATCAACCTTTCCGACGGCGCGGCCGACGTCTTCGCACCACCACGCGAAAACATCATCCAACGCGAAACAAACAGCCGCTACCTCGCCACCGGCCGCCGTCTCGAGACAGGTTTTCAGATCACCCGATGGGATGCCGAATCGCTGTCGCCGGCCGGGACCTGGGCTCCCGATACCGCGCAGTTTCCCGCCACCGGATATTCCGCCAACATCCTCGACCACGCCGGCCGCCGTCTCGCGCTCGTGCTCCTCGCCGAAGCCGGAGCCTCGCGCCGCCGCCAGCTCGTCGTCGCCGATCTTGAGACTGGAGCCACCCTCCTTCGCGAAGACGCGCCGGGCAACATCCAGAGCCTCGCCTTCTCGCCGGACGGCAGCCGCTTGATCTCCGCCGGCGTCAACCTGCCCGTCCGTATCCGGGATCTGCAACACGGCGAGCCGGCCATCGACCTCCCCGCCCTCGCCACGGACATTTACGATCTGGAAGTCTCGCCGGACAACCGGCACCTCGCCGCCGCCTGCGGCGACCAGGTGATTCGCATCTGGGATCTCGATACGCTGGCCGCGCCGGTCGTCATGCGCGACCACGAAGGCGAGGTCACCGTCATTCGCTGGATAGACGAGAACACCCTCGCCAGCGCCTCCCGCGACGGAACGGTACGCATCTGGGATATCGGCCGGCCGGCCCCGGTGTTGCTCGCCGGCGGATTCTGGGATCAGATCCTCGGCGATATCATCGACGACCCGGTGAACCATCGGTGGTTCGCCACCATGGCCGACGGCACCATCTCGGCCATCGATGTCGAAACCCTCGCACCGGAAGGGCGTCGCCTCCCCGCCTTTCACCCGCTGGCTTTCGACGAGGGACAACTGCTCGCCCTCGACGCAGACCTCAGCCTTCTGCGCATCGACCCCCGGACCGGCGCCGTCGAACCGACCTCGCTCACACTCACGCCCCATCCCCGCACCACCAAGGCCCTCGCCTCCCCGCGCGGCGAGATCGCCGCCTTCGGCCGGGGCGACGGCTCACTCGTGATCTGGGACTGCCGCAAGGGCACCGTCCTCTTCGAAGCCGCCGTGCACAGCCAATACATCTGGGCCCTCGCGACGGACGAAGCCGGAAATCGCGTGGCCTCCGGCAGTCGCGACGGCAGCATCATCTTGTGGGACCGACAGGCGAACTCGGCCGCACCGATCGCCGAACCCGGTCCCCGCGAAGTCACCGCGCTCGCTTTCGCTCCCGATGGGAAAACCCTGCTTGTCGGCCGCTCCGATGGCTCGATCGATGCCATCGACATCGCGTCGCGGCAGACCGTCCGCAGCCAGCATCCGCATACGAAGTCCGTGGCCTGGATCACGGTCTCTCCAGATCGGCAGCGGATCGTCAGCGGCAGCTATGGCGGTCTCGTCGCCGTCTTCGACGCCAATCTTTCCCGTCTTCTCGCCCACATGAAAGTCCGCCCGTTCGATGCACCGCGTGGAGACTATGCCGTCAGCCGCCTTCGCATCGCACGAGATGGATCGACCATGGTCGTGCTGACGCAGAATGGCCACGTGCGCCGCTGGTGGCTGCACGACGCCTCCCCCACCGACACCGCGACGCCCGCGCGAAAGCGCTGACAGCGTTTCTGAAGTGTGCCAGGCATGCCCCCGTGCGCCTTGCCCAACGGCCAAAATCGCCGCCCGCGACATGTTTCGCGGCTTTTTAGACGCGCTCTGAGGCCGGCACGGCCCACAAGGGCGGCGGACCGGCAGTGAGCCCCGGCCGCCCCCGCTCGCTCATCAGCCCTCAATCCACCGTGCTCCCCCGTAAATAGAGCGAAGCGTGCCGGTCATCGCCGACACGCTCGAAGCTCATTCTCTTCTCTGAAAGTGCGCGCGCGAAAACGCGCGAAGCGAATCGTTGTCGCTGAAAGCGCCGCGCTTACCAGAGTTCGTCGTCACCGCGGTTGCCATCGCCGAGACCGGGCCCCGGCTTCGCCTTTACATCGAGCACCGCGAGTTTCGCCTTCACGGAGAAGGTGGTTCCCGGATCGAGCTTCACACGCTTGCCGCTGGTGAGCCGCTTGCCGGCCTTGCGGCCCTCCTTCACCGTGCACGAGCCGCTCTCCACCTTCACGTCCAGGCCGAAAAGAGAGCTGAGTGGATACGGACCGCCACGCACGACGATCTGGTGCCGCCGCTCGCCCTTTTTCCCGTCCGAACTGAGGATAACCAGGCCGCCGTCATGACGCACCTCGACTTCTCCCGCCGGCCCGACATAGCGGACATTCAGCCCACTGTTCGTCTTCTCCGGCTTCGTCTGCTTCGCTGTTCTATTGCTGTGTTTTTTCATCTCACGATTTCGAGTTTCAGTTGTTTCAACACGGTATCGATGCGGCTGGCGTAGGCCCATGATTCCTGGGCCTCCGCCGACCAGAATCCCTGACGCTGCCCGCCCCAAAGCAGCGCGATCGGCCGGCGATCTTCGTCGTCGGTGACCACGAGCTTGCCGCTGTCTCCCGCGGCGGCGAAGGGCTGCCGCCCCTCGCCAAGGATCAGATAGTCGGTCACGTGAAAAACCTCGTCCTCGGGATCGATGCGCCACTCGTAGCCATAGGCGGCGATCGCACCCCGCTGCAGCCCCAGCTTCTGCCCGACACCGACGACGCGCGTACCGATCGGCTCCATGGTGTCGAGATCGGGGCACCAGGGCTTGCCAAGGGGCCCGAGGCCGTGCACGCCAGAGTGTGTATCCCTCTTGCGGATATATTTGGCAAAGGGAATGAATGCGGCGTCGAGCCGATGCCGGGTCGTCTTCCGATCGATATAGGATTCGAGATCCCGCTTTGAGCGGGTGTGCTTCGCGTAGAGATCGGCCCGCGCCGTCCAACCCGCCAACGAAAGCCGCGGGCTGGGCCGCACGATGCGGCTCCCCGGAAAACCGGCCACGTGCCAGTTGGTGAGAAAGCCCAGCGTCCGCCCGCGCCGCACCACGCACGCGGCCGTTCCCGTGCCGAACCGCGAGGCGATCGGCATGCCGCCCGTCCACGGCATCTCATCTTCGTGCAGCTCGCGCAAAAGGCGCCGGTTCGCGGCGGTGAAGGGCCGCGGCTCCGGCGCTTCCGCCGGAAGCGCTCCGGTGACGACATCGGTCACGCACGACAAGCGCTTCGGCCCTTTCAACCGCTCCGGCACGCGCTCGGCCGGCGGGATCGAATCGAGCGGACGTTTCCGCCTGACGAAGACGAGCACGGCCGGAATAAACGCCCCGTCCTCGTCCCGCGCAAATGTATCCGAATCCTCATGATATTTATATCCGACCGCCGACCCGAGATAGCCCGGGATGCGGCGAAGCCGCCCGGCATTCGCCTGGCGAATGCGCAAAAGATCACGCAGCGATGACGCCTCTGGCATGGCTCTCCTTGATAGCATGTTGGGTTAACCGTCCGAAGGTTCGCAGCGGCGAACACCTCTCTCAGCAAGAAAACGGACGTCATCGTGCAAATCATACGTCAAATGCCCAGCATTAATATTTTTCTGCCGGTCGCGCGCACTGATCGATGCACTCCGCATTCACGGGAGCGGACCTGAGAGCGCGTCTAGAAAGCCGCGAAACATGTCGCGGGCCCATCGCCCGGCACCGCGAAGAATCCGCCGGGTCGCGACCGCCGCCTAACCGAGATCGACGATCGAGGCGAAGTCCGGATCGAAGAGACGCTTCCAGGTGCGGCGGGCCAAGCCGTCGGTCATGCCGGCGATGTGATCACAGATGCGCCGGAGCTTTCCCGCCCGCGAGCCCTCGCGGGCGATGATCCGCTCCGTCAGCCGCGGAAGCACGCGTATCGATGCCGTCATGTCGGACTCGACATAGTTGTCGACAAAAGCGCGAAAGAGGGCCTCGAGGATGTATCGCCCCTTGTGCTCCATCTGAAAGAGCTGCGGCGACATGAAGATGATGTCGTAGGCCATCCGCTTGAAGAAATCGACTTCCTGGCGGATCGCCGGCTCGATCTCGAGGCGGTAGGCGTAACGATTGGTGCGCGAGGCCATCGGGTTTTCCCACGCGACGAGGCGGCAGGCCCGGATGCAGTCGCCGATCTTGCGACCGAAGACCGCTTCCAGCCGGTCGCCTCGGATGGCTTTCTTCAGCTCGAGGATGCGCCCGTCGTTTGCGTCGACGCCTGCGCCCTCCGCCCAGCTCTCTATCTTTTCGAAGGTGAGAAATCCGGCACGCACGCCGTCGATGATGTCGTTGAGCGAATACGCTGTGTCGTCAGCCCAGTCCATGATCTGACACTCGATGCTCTTGAACGCGTTGAGCCCGTCGCCCGGCTGGATCGCATCGAGCACCGGCACGCCTCCGAAAACAAAGTCACGGCAGGACGCCTGCTCATCATAGATGAAATGATTGGCCGCATCCGGGCGCTCACGCAGCAGGGTCTTGTATTTCATGACCCCGTCGGCGAAGGCCCGCGTCGGCGACATGCCAAAGGTGCCGGCTTCCCTTGCCTCGGAGACGTAGAGGGTCTCCGTGAGCAGCCGCAGCGTCTGGGCATTGCCCTCGAAGCCGCCGGCTTCGCGCATCAGCTCGTGCAGCTTGCGCTCGCCTCCGTGCCCGAAGGGAGGATGCCCCAGGTCGTGCGCCAGGCAGACCGCCTCGACGAGGTCTTCGTCGATATAAAAGTCCTCGCTCAACGGACCGTCCCTCTGCGAACGCAGATACTGGCAGATCGAGCGGCCGATCTGCGCAACCTCGATCGAGTGAGTCAGCCGCGTCCGGTAGAAGTCGTATTCACCGGCCTGAAACACCTGGGTTTTGGACTGCAGCTTGCGAAAGGCCGATGAGTGGATGATGCGGTCGCGATCGACCTGGAACGGCGTTCGATAATCCTCGGGCCGCTTCGGTCCGGCCCCGGGCAACGGCTCGGTGTCGAACTCGCTGTAAAACCGGTTCTTCACAGCTCGGTGTATTTCTCGGAGCGCCCGCGTGCCTTCTCCACCGGGTATTTGCGCGCGTTGATCTCCATTTTTGCTTCGATGGCGGTCGCGAGGTCGATGCCGGTCTGGTTGGCGAACTGCAGCGCGTAGATGACAACATCGGCCAGTTCCTCCTCGATGGCCTTGCGCCGGCGCTCGTCGTCCATCGCCCGCCGCGAGTCTTCCGGCTGCATCCAGAGAAAGTTTTCCATCAGCTCGGCCGCCTCGGCCGCGAGCGCCATGGAGAGATTTTTCGGGCTGTGAAACTGCTCCCATTCGCGCTCGTGGGCGAAGGCGAGCACGCGCCGCTTCAACTCGGCGATACACACGTCAGCGTCGCTGCGGGATTTCATGGTCCCGGCACCGTAGTGGCTTGTGCCACACCGGCAACGGCGAAAACGCCTCACGTCCTCCGTCTGCCTTTGCACTTTCCTCGTCATCGCCCACCGCCCACGCTCCGCTTCATGCCCGACATCGAGCGCGTCCATGTCTATCGGTTCTGCCCGCGTTGCGGCGCCGAGGCCATGCAGGTGGTCTCCCGCCAGCAGGTCCATTGCGGAGCCTGTGGTCTGGACATGTATCACAACCCGTGCGCGGCCACCGCGCTGATCCTGCTCGACCGGGAAGAACAGGTGCTGCTGGTCGAGCGCGCGCACGACCCGGCGCGCGGCAAGCTCGCCTTCCCCGGCGGCTTTGTCGACGACAACGAATCGGTCGAGGAGGCCCTGCGGCGGGAGGTGCGCGAGGAGGTCGGACTCGAAGTCGGCCCGTTGCAGTTCCTCGCCAGCGCCCCCAATACCTACCCGTATGGCGGCCTCATCTATCCGACACTCGACCTGTTTTTCACTGGCCGGGTGGACGGCTTCCATGCGGCGCAACCGCTCGATGGCGTCTCCCGCCTCGTGGTGCGGCGGATCGACGCGGTCGATCCCGCCGAACTCGCTTTCGATTCGATGCGACGGGCCTGGCAGGCGTTTCTCGACCGGCGCGCTCAGGCGTAGGTGTCGAGAATGCTTCCGATCCGGCGGGGGACTGGCGAAGCCGGCGGTTGGTCGCCGCCGTCCGGCTCGGCCGACGCCTCGGCGGCCGAACCTCTTTCCTTTCGCGAGTGTTGCGGCTCGTCCTTCGGCCGTCTCTGACGATCGGAGATTTTCGCCCCGCGACGGAGCGCCGCCACGAGTGCACCGAGCACCGCCGACCCTTCCGTCCTTTTTATGGGCGTAATCATTGTCCAACCTCCGTGTTGTGATCGTCCTATTGGGATAAAATATCGTCTGCGCAGAGGCGGCGCTGAATAGGCGGTTTTACTCGATTTTACCTGAGTATTGTCGGCGGACCGTTTCGTGGGCCTTCCCGGTCGAGAGGTGGTTTCACTCCGTGCCGCCGCCCGAAATCCCTCTCGGCAACACTACCGGCGGGGCGCGTCCGCGAAAAATGAGCGAGGGTTTGCGCGCCCGGGGCGGTTTCACTCACTATGCCCGATGATCATGAAACCATGCCTGCCGACGGACATCCGCAAAGCGATCCGGAGCTGAACCGCCTTCTGCGCGCGTGGCATGTCGACGCCTCGCCGGATCCCACCCTCGCAGCCCGTGTCCAGGCGCGCCTGCACCGGGAAAACGATCTCGCCCTCAGCGGATGGCTCAGCGTGCTCGCGCGGCACCTTACCCGCCCGCTGGCCGCCGCCGCCCTGATCGGCACCTTCGCGTTCGCCGGCGCCCTCGCCGCCCGCCTGCAGATCGAGCGCCGGCACGACGAGCAGCTCGCCCGGCTTGCCGCCGAATACGTGCGCACTATCGACCCGATCCGGATGGTCGCCTCGGAAGCCGACGCTCCCTCCCGGCCGTGAAACGTCTCGTCTTCATCCTCGCCGCCGCACTCTCCGCCGGACTGCTCGGCTACGGGCTGGTCCTGCTCCGTGCACCGCA
>RFJS01000028.1 GCA_003694825.1 Verrucomicrobiota bacterium
ACCCTCGAGCGCCACCTCGAAGCGCTCGCCGCCGGCGAACCCGACGCCCGCGACAACCTCATCCGCTGCCTCCTCGACCAGCATGGCACCGGCCGGGTCATGTTCCGCAACACCCGCGCCGCCATGCAGGGCTTCCCCCAACGCCAGTTCTGCCCGGCCCGCATCGAAGGCGCCCCCCCCACGCTCCTCAAGCGCGTCGCCCGCGAGCTCGAGGCCGAAGAAACCGGCAACGAGGCCGCCATCCGCTACAGCTTCAAAGACGATCCCCGCATCGACTGGCTCGCGGACTTCCTCCGGGAGGACCCGCAGCGCAAAGTCCTCGTCATCTGCCGCTCCCAGCGCAAAGCCGCCGCCATCGACGCCGCCCTCAAGGAGCGCATCAACGTCAAAACCGGCATCTTCCACGAAGGCCTGCCCCTCGTGCAGCGCGACCGCCAGGCCGCATGGTTTGCCGAGCCCGACGGCGCCCAGCTGCTCATCTGTTCCGAAATCGGCAGCGAAGGCCGCAACTTCCAGTTCGCCCACCATCTCGTCCTCTTCGACCTCCCGCTCAACCCCGGCCTCGTCGAGCAGCGCATCGGCCGCCTCGACCGTATCGGCCAGACCGAGACGATCCGCATCCACGTGCCCTACCTCGCGGGCAGCGCGGAAGAGGTCGTGGTCCAATGGTATCACGAGGGCATCAACGGCTTCGAGCACCCCATCCATGGCGGAGCCGAATACCAGGCCGCCTTTCGCGACGAGCTGCTCGTTGTCGCCCTCGAAGCGGGCAGGAAAACCGCCGCCCGCAAGTGGAAGGCACTCATCGAGCGCACCCGCGAATTTCGCCGCCAGCTCGAAGAAAAGATGGCCCGCGGCCGCGACCGGCTGCTCGAGCTGAACTCCTTCAACCCGGAGATCGCCGAACGCGTCATCGAGCAAATCCGTGCCGCCGAATCGGATACCTCGATCCGCCAGGTGCTCTGGGAGGTGCTCGAGCACTTCGGCGTGCGCATCACCGAACACGAAGAGGGCGACATCACCCTCGATCCGTCGCACGCCTGGATCGAAGCCTTCCCCTCCATCCCGACCGAGGGCATGCTCGCCACCTTCGACCGCCGCCGCGCCATCGCCCGCGAGGACGTGCGTTTTCTCTCCGCCGACCATCCCCTCGTGCGCGACGCCTTCGACCTGCTCATCGACTCCGGCGACGGGAGCACGGCCTTCGGCTACATCGAGGCCGACACGCCCAACCTTCTCCTCGAGGTCGTCTTCACTCTCGAGGCGGTCGCCGACAGCCGCTGGCACGTCGACCAGTTCCTCGCTCCGACGCCGATCCGGGTCCTCGTCGACATTCGCGGACGCGACCTCACCGAAGAGCGCTCCAGCGAATCCCTCTCCGCCGACATCGAGGAAGCCTCCCTGCGCCAGTTCCTCGACCGCCCGGGCTTCAACGCCGCCATCCTCAAGGCCATGCTCGAGGGGGCCGAGGAAATCGCCGAGGCCGACGTCGCCGCCGCGAAGCGGCGTGCTGAAGCCTCCGCCCGCGAAACGCTCGGCGCCGAGCTGCAGCGGCTCGTCGAGCTGAAGCGGATCAACGACCACGTGCGCCAGGAGGAAATCGACCTCGCCGCCGAACAGATCGAGAAAACCACAGCCGCCATCCGGAAAGCCCGCCTGCGCCTCGACGCCATCCGCCTCATCGTCGAGGGCCCGGAAAAAGAGTTCTGACTGCCCTTCCTGTCGTCGACGAGTGCCCTCTCCAGTTTCTGACTTACATCAGCTCCTGCCAGCTGATGTGTCGCGGAGGCGCAGGACCGGCTCACCCCTTGGCGTCTCTCTTTGAGTGCCGCTCATCCGCTTTCGAGCAGAGCACAGGGGCGGCTCGCGCCTGATATCGCGAATCGTGATAACCAAACACGCCAAGTGCTGGTCGGAAGCGATTTACTACACTGGGAAGCGCGGGCGCTGGCGTTGAAGTTTGCGGCGCGACCGGGCTGGACTATCGCGCCGAGTGATCTCGACCGGCGCCTCATTGTTGGATCGTGCCCGCTGCTAAAGCCCCGACAAAAACGTCACGCATTCTGGCAGTTCAACTCTTCACCGGACGGAGATTGATTGAGAGGGATAATGAGAACGAGAGGGAAATTGAGTGGCTCGCGCCGAAGCGCGCGACTCTCCGGATGATCCCGATGGCCGAGGTCGCTGCGTATCTATAACGTGAAGTCAGCGCTCGTTGATTGTTCGCGTCCTTCATGGGCCAATTCCGCGTCGTTATTCAGCTCGCCAAATCAGCGCGCCCGCGCCCGGCCGTCATCGCGGCCCGATCCGGCTCTCTGTCCAGCTCACGGCTGTATCCAAAAGTCTCGAAATCGACTTTGTAGAGATCGTATACGAAATCCCTGTCAGCCGATGACGCGTAGAAGCTTTGCCACGGAGATCGCCGGTGCGACACATTTCGCCACTCGAGCTTCAGGTGCGGGCACCCCACCCGCTTGCACAAAATCGCAAAATCGTTTTCGAGGGTCTCCTGGTGCGCAACAAAATCCACAATAATCTCCCTGTTGTCTTCGTCTGCAAGCGACTCAAACTGCGTGAAACCCGCCTGATCCTCTCTAAAGTGCTTGTTGCGAACGAACTCACCAAACGAACGGGATTCGAGAAACGCTTTCGTGACGGGCCATCTCATGTATTCACGACTTGGCCGCCGCCATGGCCTGCGGAGCCATTGCCGCCAGAAGAGACGGCGCCTCGCCTCCACGATCGACCTGATTCAGGTGTAGGTGGAAACTGCCCGCGCATACGGATTCCGTACCACTGAAAAGATAAAATAATCCCGCCAGAGCGTATCGCCGATCACCCTGCGAATCGCCCAGGCAGCAGCATGTTTGTGCAACCCAAATCTTCTCCGGAAGTAGGGTTCCAGTTCGTTACCGACCGTTTCAGAACCCAGAAAAATATCGTTCCAGGCCAATGTCGGTACGAAGGCGTCCGTCACTGCCGTGCCCGCCGTCTTGTGCAGATGCACAAAGACGAAACGATGACTGTTCGAGATAATCATTCTCTTTCTGTCGGCCAGTTTTAGCTTGTTGATTCAAAGCGAGCGAGGCGCACGCTCAAGAGGCAAACCTGATGCCGGGACGACAGAACGCCACTTTTCCCTGCGGAAAGCGCGATGAAGTGGCGATTTCGGAGTAACTCGAAGCTGCGCCTCGGGTTGATCAGGCTGATGCAGCCGCCGGGACTCCAGTCTACGACATCGTCAACAAAGCGCACAAGCTGGGCCACGGTGAGGCCAGGCTTCACCGCCGAAAGCTTGCCTGTGATGCAGGTGACGTCAGGCGCGGCCATTGAGGTCCCCGAGTAGCGCACAATCTCACCGCCAGCTGAATAGCTGAAAGCCTCAAAGCCGTTACCGTGCACATCGACATTGGTCTCGAAGGTGGATAATGAAATTTCCTCGCATGCCTGTTCAATGGCGCCCACGATAAGGATGTTGGACATATCCATCCCGGATGGATACATCTCGGAAACTCGGCATCGTTGTTACTGTTGTCCGAGAAAACCACGAACAGGACAACGGACACCTCACCCATCGCTTCGGTCAGTGCAGCGAGGAAGGTCGCGTAGATTTCGCGGGCATTTTTGCGTCGCCTCTCGGGCTTACCACCGGTGCCGTTGGCCTCAAAGTTTGCTTCGATGCCCTCCGGGCTGGCACTCGAGTTCATGTTGACGACGCGCGCACCACACTCGCAGATGCCCTGCGCGTCCTTGCGCGCCTGCTCGACTGGCGGCATGTCGGCGATATTACGATAGTCGAACGTTATGCCCGCGGTCATGAGGTGGACGGCCGGATTGCGTTCGGCGGCGATACCCGCCACGTGTTTATCGTGTATGTAGTTGCCCACAAGCCGGAGGTTCTCGAGTAAGGTCTTGCCATCGTCCGGCTCAATGCTGCCGGCAATCAGCGTCTTGATGAGCCCCCTTCGCCCCCCCTGCTGTTGTCGCTGTGCGGCGGACTCCAGCCCGGCCTCTCCTCCGCCGCACCGGACGCCCTTCCCAACATCCTCATGATCGCCGTTGACAACCTAACCACTGGGTCGGCCACCTCGGGCTCAATCACCAAGTGCCCCCCCAAGATCGACCGGCTCACGGCGAGCGGCGTCTCCTTCCGCCACACCTACGCTCCCTCCGCCACCTGCAACGCTACCCGCGCCGCCCCCTGACCGACATGCGCCGCGGCACGACCGGCCTATACTCCAACAGCACCGACTGGCGAGAACTCGTTGGCGATGGCTACACCCTGCACGGTCACCTTCGTCGCCAGGGCGACGAAGTGCTCAGTGCCGGCAAGATCTTCCACAACAGCCGCGTCATCCGACCATCCAACTGGGACGACTACGCCATGGGATTCGAAAGCCGGGTCGATGAACAGCGTCCGCCTTCAGGCGACCGCTGGTGCCTCATCCGCTACGGCGACGGCGCCACCGAACCCTACGACGATTTCCTCGATCCCGACCAGCGGCACAACCTTGCCGACCACCCCGCCTACGCCGCCGTCCGCGCGAGTCTCGCAGAACATCTCCCGGCCTACGACGCGCCCCGCCGGCACCGGGAAAGGCGCAGTCGGCGGGGCGCGAAAAGACTGTCGGAAAAGCTGGACGCGGCGCGTGCCGCGATCAGTCGTCCTGCGGTTTGAACTTCTTGTGGGAGGCGCGCTGGTGCTTGCTGATCTGCGCCACGATCTCGGCGGCCTTTGCATTATCGTCCGCCGCGAGAGCCGCGTGCAGCGCCTCCAGCGACTCGATGAAGTGGTGCATCTCCTTGCGATAGGCCGCGAC
>RFJS01000247.1 GCA_003694825.1 Verrucomicrobiota bacterium
CGCCTTCCTCGCCGACCTCCGGCGCGTTCCCTCACGGCCGCATGAAGCCATCATGACCTTTTCCTCGCCTGCCGCGCTGCAGGCATTCGCCGCCACCATCCGCGGCAGCACGGGCCTTCACCTCATCGCCACGTCGCGCTCCCTCCAGGCTGTCCGTCTCGCCTACGCCAGCCTCGAGGATCTCGCCGCCGCGCTCAACCGCCTGCCCGAGGAGACCTTTGCGCTCTCCCCCAACCCGCTCATGTCCCTTCCCCTCCCGCCGCCCCGCGAGGAGCGCGAAGCGTTCCCGCTTGTTCCCCTTGGCAACCGACTGCTCGAGTTCCTCGGCGTGCGCGACGCCAATCGAGAGTGGGGCCGGGGCGTCACCGTCGCCATCCTCGACGCCGCCGTCGACACCGACCCCACTTTCGATCGCAACCGCCTCCAAATCATGGACCTGGGAATCGCCGGCATCCCATCGCAACCGTCCGGCGAGCTGGGACACGGCACCGCCGTCGCCGCCCTCGCCGTCGGCGCGCTGCCGGATGCGCGCGGTGTCGCGCCTGCCGCCAACCTCCTCGGCATCCCCGTGATCGCCGAAGACGGCTTCGGCGATGTCTTCACCGTGGCCGAAGGCATCGTGCGGGCCGTCGACGCGGGCGCCCAGATCATCAACCTCAGCCTCGGCGCTCCCGCCAGCAGCCCCGTGCTCCAGCAGGCCCTTGACTACGCCTTCGCCCGCGATGTCGCCATCGTCGCGGCCGCCGGCAACGACCAATCCTCGCAACTCGCCTGGCCCGCCGCCGATCCACGGGTGATCTCCGTCGGCGCCGTCGATGCCCTCGGCCGCCAGGTCCCTTTCTCCAACGCCGGACCGCAACTGCAGATCACCGCTCCGGGCTACGGCGTCCAGACCGCCTGGACAGACACCCGGCGCGTCCTCTTCGACGGCACCTCGGCCAGTGCCCCCATCGTCGCCGGCGCCATCGCCGCGGTGATGTCCGAGAAACCCGGCACCACCGCGTCCGCCGCCTGGGAGATCCTTCGCACCCATGCCGCCGAAGCCGGTCCCGCGGGACCGGACCCCGCTTACGGAAACGGCATCATTGATCTCGGCTGGGCCCTGCACCACGACGACCCCACCCGCAGTGATCCTGCCATCGCCAGTCTCCTTCCCGACATCGCAAACAACACCCTCACGGTCGTCATCCAGAATCGCAGCGCCATCCCGCTCACCGGAGCCGACATCGAGATCTCAGCCATCTCGTCCGGCCGGCGCCTCCCCCTGGAGCCCGTGCCGCCTGGCGCGACGGTCTCCATCGCCGTGCCCATGACCAGCGTCCCCGGCCGTCAGATGCCGCCAACGTTGGAGGCATCGCTTCATCTCCCGCCGGGCCTGCAGGATGCGGTGCCGGCAAACAACCACCGCCAGCTTCTCCTTCCCGATCCATGACCGCACCCCGCCGCGTGCTTATCGTTCGAACCGCACGCCCACGAGGATCTTCCACGGATCCCAGCGGTAGCCATAGGCACGCATGCCCGAGCCCTCGCGCGCGTCCTCCTCAAAAGCCCGGTTTATATTCTCCCAATCGATAAACGCCGTCCACGTCGGATTGATTCGATACTCCGCCAACAGGTTCAGGTAATAGATATCGGCCATATAGACATCCTTCTCCGGACCGACCTCGCTCACCCGGCGCAGCCATCGCGACTCCAGCTCGAGGCCGAGCTGAATATACATCCGCTCCGACGCATACGACAACGCCGCCTGCACATCGTGCTCGGAAACCCCGGCCAGCGGCAGGCTCTCCCCCGGCCGTTCCGGATACTCCGCCGATGATTGGCTGAAGGTATATGCGAGATTCCAGGAGAACGGACTGAGCCGCGCCGACACCGTCCCCAGATCCTGCTGCCAGGAGAGCTTGCTGCCCCAGAGCGAAGAGTCTCCACCATTCTCGATGCGCTCGAGTCGATAGCCGGCAAACGGCCCGTCGGCCACAGTCGACGTCGCCGTATATAACGAGTCCGACACGGCACGATAAAACCAATCCCACGACACCAGCGCACCCTTTGCCGGCTCAATATCAAAAGCCAGATCGAGATTGTCATAGACCATCGCCCGGGCCTCCGGATTGCCCTCGCGAATCCTTCGCTCATCCGTCTCCACGATGCGAAACGGAGCTGTATCATCAAAATCAGGACGTCGAATCGTCTGTGTATATGAAGCGATCACCGCTGTCGCCGGATTCAGCCGATACCGCGCATGCAGCGAAGGAAAGAAATTCCCGTAGGCGTTCGATGCCTCCCGCGGTTGCACAATGAAGTCCGGATCGCCCACGATCACTTCATTCCCCGTGGAGTCCAGCCATGTATACTCATATCGCCCACCGGCCAGAAAGCGCCAGCGCCCGGCGTGAATATTCGCCATCACATACCCCGCGCCCACGCGCTCGCGCGAGGTGAAACTGGCCGGTGCGCTGCGCAGCGCCGACACCAGATCGTCGCGTTCGACCGCATCCGGATGCGCCGCCACCCAGCGCCCCACCGCGGCGGCGTCCGGCAACACCCCGGGATCAAACCCCCGGCCGAGAAAATCATCCCGCCGCCAGGCAGCGACAAATCCGGACATGTCCGGCGCCCGGCCGGGCTTCACCGCATGCACATCGGTGCGTCGCACCTGCGCCAGATCATTCGCCACGAACTTGACGCCCGTCTTGATGGTGTCGTTTTCGCCGAGCCACGCCGGCCACCACGTGATGTCGGCCGCCGCGAGATCCGTCTTCAGCTCCTCTTCACCCGCTGCCCGGTCGTAGCCGCTCATCACATAGCGCGTCGCATCCTCCCGCTGCGGATCCACGATCCCGGGGAATCGATCCTGCGCTCCGTCATACGAGAGGGCCACGGCATCGGCATCGAAACGCGCGATCTCCCGCTGCGCCGAGGTTTCCTTCTCCTC
>RFJS01000248.1 GCA_003694825.1 Verrucomicrobiota bacterium
CCGCCGAACCCCGCGCCAGGTCGATCCATTCAAACAGGCCGCCTGGCTCTACGCCCTTTCCGGCTGGTTCGGCTCGGTCATGGGCGTGGGTCTCGCCGAATCGCGCGGCGCGCTCCCCACCTGGGCCTTTTTCCTGGCCGGCGTCTTCATGGCTGCCGGTTGGGGCGTCTTCCTTGCCCGCCGCCGCCTCGAAACAATCGACGCCGTCACTTCGTGATGTCAGGCTCGTGGAAATACGCTCTCGCCTTGCTTGCCCTGCCGCTCGCGACGATTGCGAGCTGGTGGGCGCCGTCGTCTTCACCTGGTGGCGACACCGACCTCGTCGCCCTGGGCCGCCGGGTCTACATCGCCGAGGGCTGCATCCATTGTCACTCTCAGTATCTTCGCCCCGGCAATCCGGCCGACCAGTTCCCCGGCGGTCCGGTTGATCCCGCCGCGGCCCTCGCCGGACGGCCCGTATTGATCGGCAATCGTCGCCAGGGCCCGGATCTCGCCACCGTCGGCATCCGGCGCACCGCCGAGTGGCACCGGCTTCACCTGCAGAATCCGCGCCGGGTCTCCCCGGGATCGCTCATGCCCGCCTACCCCCACCTCTTCGAAGGCCCCGACGCCATCCGAGGTGAGGCGCTCGTCGCCTACCTCGCCTCGCTCGGCAAAGGCGTATCCTCCCTCCCCTCCCAACCATCCTCCTGACCCTCGGCACCGGCCCCATCCCATCCGAGTGAGTCGAACATTGCCCCGCACATGGATATCGAACACATCCTTCGCCAAACCGGTATGCGCATCCTCATCGTCGAAGACGAACGCCGCCTCGGGCAATTCATCCGCAACGGCCTCCGCGAGGCCGCCTACACGGCGGAATTGGCCACCAGCTGCGCCGCCGCCGAGGACGCCCTCGCCTCCGGCCCGTTCGACGCCGTCATCCTCGACATCACCCTCCCCGACGGCAACGGTCTCGACCTGCTGCGCCGCTGGCGGGCCGCCGGCGACGAAACGCCCGTGATCATCCTCAGCGCCCGCAACCAGGTCGAAGACCGGATCACCGGCCTCAACCTCGGCGCCGACGACTATCTCCCCAAGCCCTTCAGCTTCGACGAACTGCTCGCGCGCCTCCGCAGCCTCCTGCGGCGCCAGACGAGCCAGAAGAAAACGCGATACAGCCACGAGGGCATCGTCATGGACCTGCTCGAGCGCCGCGTCACGCTCGACGGCGAACCCGTCGCCCTCACCAACCGCGAGTTCGCCCTCCTCGAACTCTTTCTCGCCAATCCCAACCGCGTCCTCTCGCGTACCCAGATTTCCGAGCGCATCTGGGAAACCTCCTTCGACACGGAGACCAACCTCATCGACGTCTACGTCAAACGGCTCCGCCAGAAACTCGCGCGCCCCGGCCAGACCCGCTCCGTCATCAAGACCGTCCGCGGCGTCGGCTACATGCTGGCATGAACTCGGTTCGCACCCGCCTGACGATCTGGTTCAGCCTCGCGGTCACCGCCGCGACCGTCGGCACCGTCTGGAGCGGACACCTCTTTTTCAGCAAACAGATGCGTGCGGGCATCGACTTCCTGCTCGATGCGGAGATCCAGGAAATCATCCACCGGCTCGACCGTCTTCCCGATCCGCTCGACGAGTCCACGATCGTGACGGTCATCGACGAGCACGCCCGGCTCGATGCCCCGATCTACTACTTTCAGATTCACGACGCGGCTCTGCGCCTCATCTACCGTTCGCCCAACCTGCGCGAAAACCTCCTGCCCGACCTCACGGGACAGCCGCATGAGGTCACCAATTTCCGTATCGATGACCTCCATCTACGCGTGATGGAGCGCATCCACCGGGGGCTGCACATTCAGGTCGCCACCAGTCTCGACCAGGTGGACATACTCTCCTCCCGCCTCCTCCATACCCTCATCATCGGCACCCCCATCCTCCTGCTCATCAGCGTCGGCATCGGCCACCTCCTCGTCGCCATCGCCTTTCGTCCCGTCTCCGCCATGCACGCGGCCGCCGCGCGCATCTCGGCCTCCAATCTCTCCGAACGCCTTCCCATCCCGCCAGGCGACGACGACATCGCCCAGCTCGCCCGCCTCCTCAACCGCCTCTTCGACCGGCTCGAAGCCGCCTTCGAGCAGATCAAGCGGTTCACCGCTGATGCCTCACACGAAATTCGCACCCCGCTCTCTCTATTGCGCCTGCAGGCCGAGCGCCTGGCAAACTCCCCCAACCTCGACACGGCCGAACGGGAAGCCGTCGCCGAACAGCTCGAAGAAATCGCCCGGCTGAACCGACTCGTCGAATCCCTCCTGCTCCTCGCGCGGGCCGATTCCGGCAACCTCCCGCTCGCCCGCCGCCGACAACCCACCCACCACTTCATCGCCGACATCGCCGAGGACGCCGCCACCCTCGCCGAGGAATCGGGCCACCGTTTCGCTCTCGGTGCCAACGAACCCGCCAGCGCCGAATTCGACGCCACCCTCCTGCGCCAGGTGATTTTCAACGGCCTCGCCAACGCCCTCCGCCATATCCCGAAAAACGGCACCGTCACCCTCTCTTCCCACTGCCGCGACGGCACCTGGCAGATCCTTCTCGAGGACACCGGCCCCGGCGTGCCGGAAAACGAAATCCAACGCATCTTCGATCGCTTCGTGCGAGGCCCCGACGGGCCGGCCGGCCTCGCCGGTCAGGGGAACGGTCTGGGGCTTGCCATCGCCGCCAGCATCGTGCGCGCCCACAACGGCGCAATCCGCGCCGAAAACCGCCAGCCACACGGGCTCCGGCTCGTTATCACACTACCCGGGGCGCATGCCATGCCCCGTCCGGCCACCGCCTCCTGAGCCATGGCCGTCAACCGCCCGTCCTCAATCGAGGCTGTCCTGTCCTTCCTCCAGCAACCGCCTCACCACTCCGGTTTCATCCAGTCGGCGCCCCTCGAGCAGCGACCACGGCGAGAAGTCGGCAAACGCCGTCCCGGCCGGTTCACGACAGGCGGCGGCGAAAGTCGTCCACTCCACCCAGTCCACCTCCGCGACCTCCTCAGGATTCGGCCGCACCGCCCCGCTCGCCATGCCGATGAACACCGGGCAAACCTCGTTCTCCCACACGCCCTGCCAACAGGCCCGATAACGAAAATCCGGCAACGCGGGATGCACCGTCACGCCGGTCATGCCCAGCTCCTCCCGCAGACGCCGCGCCACGGCCGCCTCCATCGCCTCGCCCGGCTGCGGGTGTCCGCAACAAGCGTTCGACCACACGCCGGGCCAGGTCGGCTTGTGCCATGCCCGCCGCTGCACGAGCATCCGGCCGCCGGCATCGAACAGAAAGATCGAAAACGCCAGATGCAGCGGTGTCGCCGGACCATGCACCTCGCTTTTCCGCGCCGTCCCGATCGGACGGCCATCGTCCGCCAGCAACACCACCGCCTCCCCCCGCCCGGTGGGAGCCGGCGATCGTTCCCGAACAGAAAGGGACTCGGCAGGCATCGCCACACCATAGCGCATCCACATGAAGCC
>RFJS01000029.1 GCA_003694825.1 Verrucomicrobiota bacterium
CATGCGGTCGATCGCGGCCTCGTCGGCGAGGGAGAGACGGTGGCCGTGATCGGGGCGGGCATGATCGGTCTCGGGGCGATTGCCGGAGCCGCGCTGGAGAAGCGGGCCCGGGTGATCGCGATCGACATCGATGAGCGTAAGCTCGAGGTGGCCCGGCTGGCCGGCGCGCAGGCGTGCGTCAACGCCGCGACCGAGCCGCTCGCCGAACGGCTGGCTGAGCTGACCGGTGGATTCGGGCCCGACGTCATGATCGAGGCCGTGGGCAAGCCGGAGACATTTCGCGCCTGTGTCGATGCCGTGGGCTATGCCGGGCGCGTCGTCTACATCGGTTACGCTCGGGAACCGGTGAGCTACGAGACCAAGCTGTTTCTGCTCAAGGAGCTCGACATCTTCGGCTCGCGCGGCGCGACCCGGAAGGATTTCGACGCGGTCATTGCCATGCTGCGCGCCGGACGCTATCCCGTGGCGGAGACCATCACGCGTGAAGTCCCCTTCGCGGAGGGCCCTGCCGCCATGGAGGCCTGGCATGAAGATCCAGCCGCGTTCACCAAAATCCACATCGTCCTGCCGGGCGCCTGACAACGGCGTCTGTGAGAAAAGACGTCTCTGGACCAGTCGGCTTTGCAAATGCGCTATACGGTTCTTGGAAAAGCGGGATTCGAAGTGTCGTCGCTGAGTCTTGGTGCCTCGGCGCTGGGCGGGGTTTTCGGCGAGGTCGACGAGGCGCGATGTATCGAGACAGTGCACACGGCTCTCGATCACGGGATTAACTACATCGATGTCTCCCCTGCCTATGGTGCGACGCGGGCCGAGGTGATGCTGGGGCGGGCTTTGCGCGGTGTCGATCGCGCGCGCTATCGGCTCTCGACCAAAGTGGGGAAGACCATGCCCGGCGGGCCGATGAAGCCGTCGGTCTTCGACTTTCGGCGCGAAGCGATTCTGCGTTCGCTCGACGAGAGCCGGGCGCGGATCGGTGTCGAGTATTTCGACATCATTCACCTGCACGATATCGAATACGAAGGCGGGCGGCATATCGACATCGCGCTCGGCGAGGGGCTGGAGACGCTGCTGGAGCTGAAGGCGGCGGGGGCGATCGGCGCGGTCAGTGTCGGCACCTACCCGATCGATCTGTGCCGGCGCATCATCGAGAATTATCCAGTGGATACGATTCTCGTGCACAATCACTACCAGCTCAACGACACGCTGCTCGAGGATCTGATCCCGGTGGCGGCCGAGCGAAATGTCGGCCTGATCAACGCGTCCCCCTTCGCCATGGGCCTGCTGGGAGACCGGGAGCCGCCGGCGTGGCATCCGGCCAACGCGGACGAGCGGGCGTTGTTTGCCCGGGCGCGGGACTTCTGCCGCGAGCGGGGCACGAGCCTGAGCAAGCTCGCCCTGCAATTCGCCACGCAGCATCCGGGGATCCCCACGACACTCTTCAGCACCTCGCGGCCGGAGGCCGTCCTGCAGAACATCGCCTGGCACGAGGAGCCCTGTCCCCGCGACCTCGTCGCCGAGGTGCAGGCCATCCTCGCTCCGGTGCTCAACCGTGACTGGGACTTTGCCAATACCGTGGGGTGAGTCCGGCGGCCCCTGGGGGCCTCTCCCGCTGAAAACCTGTATCGCACTTATGAATCCAAATCAGATCTGTTCCGTCGATTTCTTCGAGGCGGTTTCGCCGCTTTCGAGGCCGATCGCTGACGCCACTCACGAGATCAGCGAGATCAAGTTCGTCGTCACGCGCGTGGAAACGCGCCGCGGTGTGGTCGGAGACGCCTACCTGTTGGCCTTTCACTATTCGCCGGAGGCGATCGCCGGCGCGCTGCGCGATGTGCGCGACCTGGCCATGGGGTTTGATGTTTCGGATACCGGCGCGTTTCTCGCCGCATTCGAGCGCGAGGCGGAATACTTCGGGCACGCCGGGATTCACCGATGGGCCCAGGGCTCGATCAACATCGCGATGTGGGACGCCTGGGCGCGGACGCTCGAGCAGCCGGTCTGGCGGCTTTTCGGTGTCTGCCACCAGAGGGTGCCACTCTATGGCAGTGGCGGGTGGTTGTCGTATTCGATCGAGGAATTGCTCGACGAGGTGAGAGGTTATGTGAAGCGCGGTTTCTCAGCCGTCAAAATCAAGGTCGGATCGCCGGAAGTGGAGCAGGATATCGAGCGGCTGCGCAAGGTGCGCGAGGCGGTCGGTCCGAGGGTGCGGATCATGATGGACGCGAACCAGGGTTGCTCGCTGGCGCAGGCGCTGGAGTTGTCGCGGCGGGCTGCGGAGATCGGCATTCACTGGTTTGAGGAGCCGATCCATCACCAGGACTTCGATGGCTACCAGACCCTGCGGCGCAGCAGCGCCATCTCGCTGGCCATGGGCGAACGCGAGTTTGACCTCGTCCCGCTGCGGGAGCTGTGCGCGCGCAACGCCATCGATCTCTGGCAGCCGGACATCCTGCGCCTCGGCAGCGTCGAGGCCTGGCGCGCGTCGGCGGCCCTGGCGGCGGCGCACCATGTGCCGGTCCTGCCGCACTACTATAAGGAATACGACGTGCCGCTGCTCATGACCGTGCCGAATGCCTATGGGTCGGAGTCTTTCGACTGGGTCGACCCGATCATCACGAATCCGATCCGGATGAAGGACGGCTACGCCTATCCGAATGAGGGGCCCGGATGGGGGTTCCGCTTCAAGGACGAACATCTCAAGGAGATCGCCTCGCGATGAGCGAAGAAATGGATACACCGTGTTTTTCTCTCGAGGGCGAGGTGGCCGTGATTACCGGGGGTGGCACCGGGCTGGGGCTGGGCATGGCGCGGGCGATGGCCGCGGCGGGGGCGAAGGTCGTCGTCGTGGGCCGCCGGGAGGAAACGCTGCGCGAGGCCGTGGCCCGGCTCGGGCCGGGAGCGGCCTTCGTCGTGCACGATGTGACCCAAACCGACGAGGCCCCGGCCCTGATCGAACGAGCCGAGCGGGCCGTCGGCGCGCCGGTGAGCATCCTCGTAAACAATGCCAGCACGCACCTGAAGAAGCCGGCGGTGGAAACGACGCCGGAAGAGCTGGAGGCGGTGCTGCAGACGCACAACGTCGCGGCGCATGCGCTCAGCCGGGCGGTCCTGCCGGGGATGATGGCCCGCGGGCACGGCAACATCCTGTTTGTCGCCAGCATGGCCTCCTACCTGGCGATTCCCCTCATCGTCGCCTACACGGCCGCCAAGTGCGCCACGGTGGGCCTGGTGCGGGCGCTGGCGGCCGAGTGTTCATCGCGAGGTGTGCGGGTGAATGCCATCGCCCCGGGCTGGATTGAATCGCCGATGTTGCAGAAGGCGCTTTCGGGCGATCCGGCAAGGCGGGAAAAAATCCTTTCGCGGATCCTCATGGGCTCGTTTGGCTCGCCGGCCGATATCGGCGCCGCGGCGGTGTTTTTGTGCTCACCGGCGGCCCGCTACATCACCGGGACCGTCCTGCCGGTCGATGGCGGGGCGCATGTCGGGTTCTGACGGGGCCGCCGGGCCCGTCCCGGCCCGCCTGGGCAAAGCCTCGGGAACGGCAGCCGTCGGGGGCGTGCATCGCAGGCAGCGAGCACGACGGGGGCGGGGCAGGCGACGCGGTCGCGGCGATGGGGCGGCCCGGCAGGGTGTAGTGTGGCGGGGATCCGGATACCTGTCCGCTCAGGTTCGCCAGCATTCGGTTTCCCAATACTCGAGGATCTTGCGGATGAGCGAGAGGTCGGGCGCCCGTGTCCGGTGAAGTGTGGGACTGGCCTGTTCCGTGAGCCGGGTTTCGTAGAACGGGCGGGGACGGCTGTTGGGCTCGGCGTATTTCGCTCGGAAAAACTCGAGGAGTTTGATGGTGGGGTTGGCGGCGGGATCGGCCGGGCTGGCGGCAAGGCGATCGAGCCATTCACGCGGAGAGAGCGGCTCGAAGTGAAGGCCCGCGTCGCGAAGCATGGGGAGGAGGTCCCGCGTCCAGTGAAAGGCGTGGGGGTTGACGACGTGATAGACGGCCTGGTCGCCGACGGCGCGGGCCAGCTCGACGATCACGCGGGCGACGGTGTCGACCGGGAGCCAGTTGAGCGTGTCGTCGAGTGTGGGCAGAGCGCCGAGGGTGACGGCCGAGCGGAGCATGAGCGGGATGGCTTCGGTGGGATTCCACTGCCCATGGCGCGTGTCGCCGATGATCTGGCCGACACGCAGGACGCGGGCGTCGAGACCGGCGGCGCGGGCTTCGCGGCAGAGACGCTCGGCGACGAGCTTGGAGCGGGCGTAGCCCATCTCCTGGGCGTCGGAGAGGTTTTCGAGGTGGGCCTCGGGGATGCGGGGGCCGGCGCGGGCCGCGGCCGAGACCGAGGAGATGAAACAGAAGCGGGCGTCGTGGCGGAAGGCGAGGTCGAGCAGGTTGCGCGTGGCCCGGATGTGGGGTTCGAAGGAGGCGACGCCCATGTTGAAGTTCACGCTCCAGGCGTTGTGGATCACGAGGTCGACGCCGGAGAGGGTGTCGGGCGCGAGGCCGAGGTCGGGCCGGGAGAGGTCGGCTGTAAGGGCGGTGACGCGGGCGGGATCGGGTGGCGGCAGGCGGCGCTGGCGCAGGGCCCGCGCGGTGCGTTCTGCGGGGGCGTCGCCGCGGTTCAGGCAGATCACTTTATCGATTTTCGGGTCATCGAGAAGTGTCGTGAGAAGGTGGGCACCAAGGGATCCGGTGGCCCCGGTGAGTGCGACGACGCGGGGACTGGCCGGGGCGGAGACGCGATGGGGGGAGAAGTGGCCGTAGCGGTCGAGCAGTTCCTGCATCACGTCGATTTCGGCGCGCTTGCGATGGGTGGCGCCGGTGCGCAGGGCGTGGAGAAACTCGGCGAGGGCGCGAATGTTCGGGTATTCGAAGCAGGCGTTGGGCGGGACGTCGCCGATGCGCGGCCCGAGGTCGAGGGTGCGGATGATCCGCGTGTAGATGCGGTGGGCGCCGAG
>RFJS01000249.1 GCA_003694825.1 Verrucomicrobiota bacterium
GACTTGTCGGCGACCTTGTAGTGCCGAGCCCGCCTCCAGTTCAGACCATCCTCCGAGGTAATCATCCCCATATAGCCAAATGCGTGGTAGAGGCTGTAGTAGCGCTTCCGTCCCGGGTCATACCAGACCTCCGGATCCTCGGAATTGTAATCCTTCACCACTGGCTTCGGCTGCATCTTCCAGGGGCCCAACGGATGATCAGCCAGCAACACCGCCTGCATCCGCACAATAGTCCCCTCCGGCTGGTCGGGCTGATCCCCCCGCACAATCATCAAGAAGCCGCCATCAGGACGCCGGGTCACCGTCACGTTGTTCACGATATTCGCGATCGGCGGCTCCGGCTCGATCAAGGGCTTGTCGAACCGTTGCCACGGCCCCTCCATGCTGTCGGCGACCGCGACACCGATGCGTTGGTTCAACCGCATCATGCCTCGATTCTCGCTCTCGTTCCATTTACCCCGCCGCGCCTCTTCCAATTGCTCCGCCGTCAGCTTCAGGCCGCCCGAATTCGTCGACATATAGTAGATATAATACCGGCCGTCGAACTTGTAGACCTTCGGACAATGCGCCGTATAGGCATCCCAGTAACCGTCGCCACGGCCTGCCAGAACCGTCTCAACCCGCTTCCACGGCCCCGTCGGGCTGTCCGAAACCGCCCGCGAGACGATCCCATCGGTCAGCCAGGAGTAAAACCCATGCTCCCGCGGCATCTGCGAATAGATCAAGTGGTATGTCCCCGTATCGTCTTTCACGATACTTGAACCCCAGTTGAAGTATTCGTCGTCGTGAAAAATGTTCTCCGGCGCCACCGCCTGCATCAATGCCGAGAGATCAAAGTCATCGGTATCCGCTCCGCTCATCGCCTGTTCATGGATGAAGATCAGTGCAAAAACAAAAATCAAGGGACGCATTTTCATCGGTCTTGTGTGGGTGAAACGCTCCCCCCGCCAACACTTCGCCGACCGCGATCCCGGTCGTCGCGCGAAGCCCCGCCACGGCAGGCAGGCCCGGCAGAGCACCATGTATGCCGCCATGACAACCCACGATGGCGAAACACTTCGAACCGCGAGGCCGAAACCGAAAGAGGGACGCCGCGTCGTCCCGACCTCGAACGTCGCTCTGCAAGAACCCGGTTCACCGACACGCGCGGCGCGACGGTGCGGTCTCCCACAACGAAAGGCTCCGGAGAGTGCAGAGGCGATCTGAGCAACATGGGGCGGCGGCGGGGGGTAACGAAACCCCGGGAATGAGAAGGCAAAGCAGATAGAATACAAGATACAAAACCTACTATGCAGTGATTTCACCTCATCCTTGCACGAGCCCCCCTGACGACCCATCGTTCTTCCGACACCGACTGTCCGTCTTCTGAACTCCGCCTTCCCACGCGGCTCCCCACTCGCAAGCGCCACCTCATCCTCGCCCTGCTCTTTCTGTGCGTGTTCATCAACTACATGGACCGGGTCAACATCAGCGTGGCCGGTCCCGACCTGCGGGAGGACCTCGGTCTGAGCATGGTGCAGATGGGCTTAATCTTCTCGGCGTTCGGCTGGACCTACTCGCTGCTGCAGATTCCCGGCGGCATCGTCGTCGATCTCGTTCGCACCCGCCCCCTTTACGGCACGATCATGTTTCTCTGGTCCGCGGCCACGCTGCTCCAGGGCGCGGTCAACTCACTCGCCGCGCTCATCGGATTGCGCATGTCGCTCGGCGTCTTTCAAGCGCCCTCCTATCCGGCGCACAACAAGATGGTCACCCGGTGGTTTCCCGACCGCGAGCGGGCGACGGCCATCGCCGTCTACACCTCCGCCCAGTTTCTCGGGCTCGCCGCGCTCTCGCCGATTCTCGCCGCGGTGGTTGGCTTCGGCGGATGGCGGACGGTGTTTTTCGTCACCGGCGCCATCAGCTTCGCCGGCGTGCTCCTCATGATGCTCTTCTATCGCGACCCTCGGGATCACCCGGGCGTCACTCCGGAAGAGCTGGAGGAAATCCGCCGGGGCGGCGGCCTCGTCGACGAGCCCTCGCGGGCACAGCACGCGCAACGGCCCGGTTTCGTCTGGAGCGACCTCGCCGAAGCCTTCCGCCACCGCCAGCTCTGGGGCGTCTACATCGGCCAATACTGCCTCGGCGCCCTCTTTCTCTTCTTTCTCACCTGGTTTCCCACCTACCTGAAAGAATACCGTGGCCTCTACCTCATGACCACCGGCTACCTCGGCGCGGTGCCCTTTCTCGGCGCGTTCTGCGGCGTGCTCCTCTCCGGCTACCTCTCCGACCTGATGCTCCGCCGGGGCTTTTCCATGAGCGCGGCGCGCAAGACTCCCGTGCTGTGCGGCATGCTGCTGATGACCGTCGTCGTCGCCGCCAACTACACCGAAAACAACGCCCTCGTCATCGCCTTCATGACCCTGGCTTTTTTCGGCAACGGGCTCGCCTCGATCGCCTGGGTGTTCGTCTCCACACTCGCTCCCGCCCGCTGCATCGGCGTCGTCGGCGGCGTATTCAACTTCATCGGCAACCTCTCCGGGGCCACCGTCCCCAGCATCATCGCCTGGCTCGCCCGCGACGGGGATTTCGCCCCGGCGCTCATCTTCATCGCCGTGGTCTCCCTGATCGGGTTCGGCAGCTACCTCTTCCTCGTCGGGGAAGTTCGGCGCATCGAACCCGCCGGGCGCTGA
>RFJS01000250.1 GCA_003694825.1 Verrucomicrobiota bacterium
TCGTGGCGGCGGTCACCTGCGTGGTGCTCTCGTTTCTGCTCCCGGTGGCGGCTCCGTTGATCTTCAGTCTATTTCTCGGGATCGTGATCCGGGAGTCGGGCATCAAGCCGTTCCAGGAGTTGATCAGCGGACCGTTGCTCTATCTCTCGACGCTGTTTCTCGGGCTCATGCTCGGTGTCTTGTGCGATGCCAACACGATCATGGATCCCAAGGTGCTGCCGTTGCTCCTGCTCGGCTCGCTGGCGCTGCTGTTTTCCGGAATTGGTGGAATCATCGGCGGTTACGTCATGTATTTTGTCAGCCGGGGGAAGGTGAATCCTGTCGTGGGGATCGCCGGTGTCAGCTGCGTGCCTACCACGGCGAAGGTGGCGCAGAAAATTGTATCAAAAGACAACCCGTCAGCCGTCATCATGCCGGCCGCTCTCGGGGCGAGTGTGAGCGGCGTGATCACCTCGGCGATCATCGCAGGAGTGATGGTCAGCCTGCTCGGAGGCGTGGCGCACTGATCGGAGGACGCACGATGGAAACGATTAAGATCAGTCTTTCAATCTATGCGCTCACGATCGTGTGTTCGCTCCTCGTGGCGTTGGTCATTCGCGGGCTGGGCGGTCTGGTCAAGTGGCTCAACCTGGACCGGAGTGGGGAGCAGCCCGATCTCACGGTGCCGTCCGCCGATTCGATCGAGGAGGAGCGGGCGATCGCCGTGGCCATTGCGGCGGCGAGCGCGGCGGAAAAGCGAAAACGGCGGGGATGAGAACCGCCGGCGGGTGTATTCATAAAATAAAAACAACGATTATTTGTCATGAAGAAGGTTGATTTCATGCTCACTGCGTTCCGCGACGGATTTCAGTCGGTCTTTGGTGCGCGGGTGTTTTCCGAGGACTTTCTCCCGGTCGTGCAGTTCGCTGCCCGGGAGTGTGGTGTGACGCATTTCGAGGCCGGTGGTGGCGCGATGTTTCAGTCGCCGATTTTCTACTGCAATGAGAACTCGTTTGAGACGATGGATGCCTTTCGCGCTGCGGCCGGTCCCGACGCCAACCTGCAAACGCTGGCCCGAGGCATCAGCGTGGTCGCCCTCAAGGCGCAGCCGCGCGACATCGTGAAGCTGCATGCCGAGCTTTTTAAAAAGCACGGCATGACGACGATTCGGAATTTCGACGCGCTCAACGATGTGCAGAACCTCATCTGGTCCGGGCAGTGCATCACGGAAGCCGGATTGAACCACGAAGTGTGCGTCACGATGATGGAGCTGCCTCCCGGCTGCACCGGCGCGCACGAGGTGGACTTTTATGAAAAGACGCTCCGCTCGATCCTCGATGCGGGATTACCGTATTCATCGGTCTGCTTCAAGGATGCCTCGGGCACATCGCGCCCGCAAAAGGTGCATGAAACCATTCGCATGGCCCGTAAGCTTCTGGGCGCCGATGCACAAATCGCGTTTCACTCGCATGAAACGGCTGGTACTTGTGTGGCCGCCTATCAAGCCGCGGTCGAAGCGGGCGCAAGTCAGATCGATCTGGCGGCGGCCCCGGTCTCGGGCGGCACGAGCCAGCCGGACGTGATTACCATGTGGCATGCGCTCCGCGGCACCGACTACACGCTCGATGTCGATATCAACAAATTCGTCGAACTGGAGGAAATGCTCAAGGATGCGCTGAAAGAGTATTTCTTTCCACCGGAGGCGACGCGGGTCGAGCCGCTCATCCCATTCTTCCCCATGCCGGGCGGTGCCCTCACGGCGAATACACAGATGCTGCGTGACAACAACCTCATGGACAAATACGCGCAGGTCATCGCGGCCATGGGCGAGGCCGTGCGCAAGGGCGGCTTTGGCACGTCGGTGACGCCGGTCAGCCAGTTTTATTTTCAGCAAGCCTTCAACAACGTCATGTTCGGTCCGTGGAAACGCATCGCTCCCGGCTACGGCCGCATGGTGCTGGGCTATTTTGGAAGAACGCCAGTCGCACCCGATCCCGATGTCGTGAAGATTGCCGCCGAGCAGCTCAAGCTCGAGCCAACCACCGAGCACCTCGCCGCGATCGAGGCAGATCCAAGCCTCGGGATCGCTGCCGCCCGCTCCGTGCTGCAGAAGGAAGGACTGCCGGAGACGGAGGAGAACCTCTTCATCGCCGCGTCCTGCGAGGAAAAGGGAATCGCATTCTTGAAAGGCGAGGGCGCCATCGGCGTGCGCAAGCGCTCTCCCGACAAGGACGAGGCACCCGTGGCCAAGGCATCCGGGGAGCCCAAGCCGGGACCTTCGGCTTATAGGGTCTCACTCAACGGTCGCAACTATCGCGTCGTGCTCGATGGCAA
>RFJS01000251.1 GCA_003694825.1 Verrucomicrobiota bacterium
ACGCCGAGCATCCAGGCGAAGGTGCGGTCCTCGCGCACGAAGCGCAGGGCGGCGAGAGGATTGCGACCGCCGCTCGCGGTGATCGGTTGCGAGGGGATGCCGGCCACGGCGACCGCCGAGACGGCGGCGGCGACGGCCATGATGGCGAAGAGCCAGCGGAAGGCGCCGAGGTCGCGGTCGAGGAAATGGCCGCCGACGGTGGTGAAGAGGATGGCGGTGATCAGCGAAAGGACGATGCTGTTGGAGAGCAGCCGCCCGCGATGGCTGGCCCGATAGTTGGCGGTGTAGATGTGGACCATCAGCGGCGCCTGCTGCGCCAGCACCATGGCGCTCGCCACCAGGGTCGGCACGAAGACCCAGGCGTTCGGCGCGAGTGCCGCGGCCGCGAGGAAGACGGCGCCAATGAGGAAGTTGCGTGCCGCGGCCCGGGCCGCCGGGCTGCCCTCACGACCGAACCAGTAGAGCGTGGCCGGGGTGAGGAGCAGGCCGAAGGCATTGGCCGAGGCGACGGTGGCCTTCAGCGCCTGCGGCAGCTCGAAGTAGCGGATCGCCACGACGAGCCCGAAGGTCATCAGCCCGCTCTCGATGATGCCGGTGCACAATCCCCGGACGCGGTCGCGTCGGAACGTGATCCGGCTTCGCGTGTCCGCATCCGCCCGGTCCGATGCGGCGGCTGGCTCGTCCACCGATGGCTCAGCTCCGGCTCCAGTCGAGCATGCGCTGGATCGGCTTTTCGGCGGCGACCCGGATGTCTTCCGGCACCACGATTTCCGGCGCCATGTTGAGCAGGGCGTCGCGCACTTTCTCGATCGTGTTCATCTTCATGAACCGGCAGTCATTGCACGCGCAGCTGTCGGTGGGGCCGGCGATGAAGGTCTTGTGCGGGATTTCGCGGCGCAGGCGATGGAGCATGCCGGTCTCGGTGACGACGATCACCTTGTCGCCGGGGGCCTCGCGGCAGAAGGCGACCATTTTCTCGGTGCTGCAGACCTCGTCGGCCATGTCGCGCACTGAGGCGACACACTCGGGATGGGCGACGATCGGGGCGTCGGGGAACTGTTCCTTGAGCGCCTCGAGGGCGCGGACGGTGAAGAGCACGTGCGCGTAGCAGCTCCCCGGCCAGAGGCGCATGCGGCGGCCGGTTTTTTTGGCCACCCACTGGCCGAGATTCTGGTCGGGCACGAAGAGGATTTCGCGGTCGGCCGGGACGCGGGCTACGATCTTCTCGGCATTGCCGCTGGTGCAGATGACGTCGCTGAGCGCCTTCACGGCGGCGGAGCAGTTGATGTAGGCGACGACGTAGACTTCGGGGTGTTGCGCCTTGTAGGCGGCGAGTTTGTCGGCGGGGCAGGAGTCGGAGAGGGAGCAGCCGGCCTCGAGGTCGGGGAGAAGGACGGTTTTCGACGGATTGACGATCTTCGCCGTCTCGGCCATGAAGTGCACGCCGCAGAAGAGGATGACGTCGGCATCGGCGGAGGCGGCCTGGTAGGAGAGCCCGAGGGAGTCGCCCACGAAGTCGGCAATGCGCTGGATCGGCTCGATCTGGTAGTTGTGGGCGAGGATGACGGCGTTGCGCTGCCGCTTCAGCTCGAGGATTTCCTCCTGGATCGGCGTCAGCGGCGCCGGCTCGGTGTCGGCAGGCCCGAGGATGAGAGGCTCGAAGTTCAATGCGGTTGGCATTCTGGCAAAGAAACGGTTCCGGGCCCGGTGTGCAACCCGCTTGCGTGGTGGCGCGGGTGGTTCGCCGCCGCCGACAGAGGCCGGGCGGGGGCACTCGATGCCCGGCGCCGGGGCGCGGCCGCAGCGGTGTTTCCATCCGCCGGGTGGCCCGTTCGATGTCCACGACTAGCGCCGCGGTGTCGGCAGGCACCCTTATTCCAGGGCGAACCGGAAGGGAATGCTTATGCGGCAGTTGACGGGCTCTCCGTCGATTCTACCCAAGGTGGACGCCGCGCGGGTGGTATGAGTGCGACGTGGCAGAGATTACCAAATCGGGCTACCTGCGTAAGTATGAGGTGAGGTTTCGAGGAGAGACATGCGGCGCGATGCGCAGAAGAAGGGTCTCGGGTCGCTTGTGTCGAAGCATGGGATGCTCGCGGCGAGATCAAGGTTGGGACCTTCGCAATTCTGGTTTGTCACGCCGGTCGGGTTGTTCCGCGACGGGGAGCTGCCTGAGTGGGCAGGGCTCATCGAGGTGGAGCTGGCAAAACCTCGCGGGTTTTGGGCGGGTGTGAAGGTTGAGGAGAGGGTCAGGGCGCCGCGCCTGCACAATCGCAGGTTCGAAGAGGGCCAGATCGAGCGCATGCGGCGGTCCTTTTACTTCAGGTATATCAACGGGCTGATCAAGGCGTCCGAGAAGGAGAGGAGGGGGCAATGAGCAAAGCCAAGATAATACGCGATGAGATCTAATCTCTAAACTTGGCGATAGGCGCTCTCGAAGAGAAGAAGGGGTGGCTGGTCGAAAAGTATTGGAGCGCCAAGACCGGCATTCGTCCCGGAGACATCGTAGAGTGGGGGACTGAGCCCCCACGCGATGGCGGGCAACCGAATCGCGGGCGGGTCGTCAAGATCATCGAGCATTTCAGATCGCCCGTCTTTCGGGTTCGTCGGTCATCGAGGCTTTGGGGCGAGGAGATTACGCACGTTTACGCGCTACACCACCCGAGAGTTTGTAAGGATAATGAGTGATAATATTATGGGTACAAACAAGGCGGCTTCGACGGTCCGGGCAATTTTACTTCTCAAGGATTTCGCACGTTGTGATGGCTGGCCGGTTGAGAGCGAGCGATGGCAAGAGTGCGCAACCTGCCTTCGGAGGATTGCGCCGAGGTTCAAGGGAGTGAGCAGGTTTTACCTGCCAGCGGTCGCCCGTTCTGGAGGATGTCCGGAGAGGGTTGAGGCACTCGACCTGGAGGAGGCGGCGCGGCTACGTTCGTCGGCATGACCGCAATAGCGATGTGGTTGTCGGTCGGCAGCTTGGGCATCCGAGCCGTTCACGTGGACGTGACAACGGCGCTTGGGCCTATCGTTGACGAGTCGATTGGCCTTGTGCTCAAGACGATGATCGTGCTCAGGTCGCTCAAGCTGGCGAACCGGTGCCTTTTGTGGGCGGTTGAACAGTGAAAGGAAAACGCGATGTCAGTAACGCAAAGTAGAATAGCGACCCTACCGAAGTGGGCACAGAAGCTTATCAGTGAGCTTGTTTATGAGTTGAACGAAGCGCTCTCCGCGCTCCAGAGGTTTGAGGACGAGCAAACACCGGGCCCCGTGTCGGTGAGCGAGCACGTGTGCGACGGAGCGCATCTGAGCGGTCGGAAGAGAGCTGAGCGGGTCAAGTTCATCCAGGCGGAGCGTGTCAACATCGATCACAGAGGCGTCAAGGTGGCGGTTTCGCTGTCGGATCGTGGTGTCACGATCACTTGGAGACCGTCGAGTAAGGCGGTCGGCGGCGCGGCTATGGTCCCGACAGGGGTCAACCAAGTTGAGCTGGTGGCGAAAGAAACCCTTGGGAAGTATCAGTAGGCATGCAGAAGGCATGCAGCGTTCTCGCCCGACCGGGCCTACCGATACAGCCTCAAGCACGATTTCGGGGTGGCCATGATGGGGCGGATATTTGGCGCGATCGCGCGATCGGTCAAACGGATTGGCCGCAGGCGAGGCGTATGCGGAATGTTCAGCCGGAGGACGGACGAGGAGCGGAGGGCTTCGCCGCGGATTGCTGTTTGTCGGTACACGTTGCGGGGGCGCTCCCTGCCGCAACGGCGCACTTCATCGTTTTTGCGATGTGCTATGTGCCCCGGGCGGGGCGCACGGTCGCGAAGGCATGAGGCCGCCGTTTTTCTGTTTTCGATAACGCGGAGCCTGTCGTATCGCTGATTGAACCGGACATGGCCTTTGAGACCGTCATCATCGCGTTGTCGTGGAGGGAGGGGAAATACGCTGTTGTCGACTCGATCAGCGG
>RFJS01000030.1 GCA_003694825.1 Verrucomicrobiota bacterium
CCGACAGCCTTGGGGCATCCGAGACGCGCGTGCTCCTGCCGGTGGGAATGTCCGGCGGCGATGCGTTTTCGGATGGCAACCGCCGCGCTTCACGCTCCATCTTTTCTCCGGCTCCCCGCTGATCGAACGACCGTGCAACCCCACGCAGATTGTCCGCCCCGCTTCACGCTCCGTGCTGGTCCTGTGTAAAAAATTCATCAAGCTCCCCGAATCCGACCCCCTCCTTTGACCATGAAGAATCGCGTCCTGTCGAAAATCGTCCCGCTGGCGTTGCTCAGTGCTCTTGCCATGGCTCCGGCCGTCCTGCCCGCGAATGGGCTCCGGGCCCAGGAAACCGATACCCGTTCGCTCGTCGAAAAGGAGACCGAGCGCATCAACGACAGCATGGAACGGGCGAGGGAAGTGCAGACGCTCGCCCGCGCCCAGGCGGCCAGGGGAGACAAGTCCGGGGCGATCGCCTCCTACGAATACGCGCTCAGCCTGCTCGATCCGAACCCGCTCACCCAGGGGCTCATCAATCAGCTTCAATCCGAGAAAGCCTCGCTTGAGCGCACGCCGAGCACCGCCGGCAGCCCCGATCCGGCTTTTCAGGCGCAGCTCGAGCTCATCACCAAACTGCTCGACCGCGGGCGCGCCCAGTTTCTCGCCGGCGACCTCAGCGGGGCCGAGACCACCTTCAAGGACGTCGAAACCCGCGATCCCACCAACGCCGAGGCCAAGAATTTCCTTCGCCGCATCGCCGAGGCCCGCCGCGCCTCCGGCTGGCTCGACCGCGAGAAGACGCGCGAGCAGATGCTCGAAGAAGTTTCGCGAGGGTGGCAGCGTCCGGGCGTTTTCATGGAACGCCAGAGCACCGTCGAAGCCCCCCAGGGGCCGACGCCGCTGATCGAGAAACTCGAAAAAATCGTCATCCCTTCCGTTGATTTCTCGGGCATCGAGCTGGCCCGCGTCGTCAGCACGCTCAGCGCCGCCTCCGAGGAGTTCGACAACACCGGCATCACCCCGGCCGGCGTCAACATCGTCCTCATCGACCCCAACCGCCTCAACCCCCAGGTGAACATCGCCTTGCGCAACCTCTCCCTCAAGCGCGTGCTCGACTTCATCTGCGACTCGGTCGGGTTCCAGTATGAGGTCCAGTTCGACGCCGTCGTGGTGCGGCCCGGCGGCGAGGTCACCAACCTCGAGACCGAATTTTTCCCGATCTCCCGCGCCACCGTCATTCGCATGGTCGCGGCCGTCGGTGGCACGCCGGCGGCGAGTGACAACAATGATCCCTTCGCCGCGCCCGAGCCCGGTGTCAGTGCCGCCGCCGGTGAATCCGACGCCATCCGCCAGTTTCTCCAGCAGGCGGGGGTGAATTTCGAGGGCACGCCGGGCGCGAGCCTCGTCTACGACGGCTCCGCCATGATCGTCACCCACACCAGCCGCAATCTCACCCGCGTGCGCAACATTCTCAACCGCTACAGCGAAGTGCGCCAGGTGGAGATCGAGGCGAAATTCCTCGACGTCGCCGAGGGCGTTCTCGAGGAACTCGGCATCGACTGGAGGATCGAGGGCAGTGGGGAGAAATGGCTCTCCCAGTACCGCACGACGAATCGCTCGCTCGATACGGCCTTCTCGCCGTCGGCCACCTCGTCGAAGCTCACGATCACGCGTCCCGGTGACTCCGGGCTCGATCTCCCGGTCGTCCCGCCGAATCTCCCCGGCGGCATCGATCTCGGCACCGGCGCGGCTCCGATCGCCTCGCTCTTCCGCACGGTCGGCGACTTCAATGTCAACGCCATCATCAACGCCCTTTCGCGCAACAGCGGGTCCGACTTGCTCAGCGCGCCGAAGGTCACCGTGCTCTCCGGGAACCGGGCCAACATCACCGTCGCCCAGGAATTCCGCTACCCGCAGTCCTATGGCGACATCGAATCGCAGGTCGGCCAGACCGGCGGCACGATCAACGGCGGTTCCGCCGGTGTCACCATCACGGCCGGCACGCCGCAGGACTTCGCCACGCGCAACATCGGTGTCGAGTTGGATGTCACGCCCACGGTTGAGGAGGACGACTACAGCATCTCTCTCGACCTGCATCCGCGGGTGACCGAGTTCGACGGATTCGTCGAATACGGAGGCTCGAGTGTCGCCATCTCCGGTGACACCACCGTCACCGTTCCTTCCGGCTTCTTCCAGCCGATCTTCTCCGTGCGCGAGATGCGCACGAAGGTCACGATCTGGGATGGCGCCACCGTCGTCATGGGTGGGCTCACCCGCGAAGAGATCAAGCGGGTGAAGGACAAAGTGCCGGTGCTCGGCGACATCCCGCTCGTCGGACGCCTGTTCCGCAACGAGGGGGAGACCGAACAGAAGCGCAACCTGCTCATCTTCGTCACCGCCAACCTCGTCAGTCCGGGCGGTTCGCTCAAGAAACAGTCTGTGCGGGGTGTTTCGCCCAATTCGCTGTTTCAGAACCCGACTATCGTCACCCCCGGCGGTTCGGTCGACCGCAGCCCGCAGCATTGATCGGCTGACGTATTTGCTTCCGAAAATTACGGGCCGGTTCGTGGAGAACCGGCTCGTTGCGTTTAAAGGCGATCTTGAAATCGAAGCGCGGGTGTCGCTGCCCGCAACAGGTGCGGGCTTTTCAGACGCGTTCTCAGAGCGCTCCCTTTTCGGCGGCCCGATTGACGGCGCTGAGCACGGCGTTGATCGAGGCCAGCTCGATATTGGTATCCAGGCCGACACCGAAGCCGACATGGCCGCTGGCGGTGCGGATCTGGATGTAGGCGGCCGCCTTCGATCCGGCCCCCTGGCCGATCGAGTGTTCAGCGTAGTTGAGGACCTCGAACTTGCTGACCCCGGCCTGGCCCAGCGCGTGCACGAAAGCGTCGATCGGTCCATTGCCGCTGCCGGAGACGACCATGGCCTCACCGTTTTTCTTCAGGGTGACACGGCAGGTGACATTGTGCGGCTCGGGCATTTCGGTGTGAAAATCGAGCACCTCGTAGGGCGTTTTCCGTTCGAGGTATTCCGCGGTGAACGCCTCGAGAATCTCCTCGGGAGTGAGTTCGGTGCCCTTGCGATCGGCCAGATCGTTGATCAGGCGGCCCACCTCGCGGTGCATCGCCTTGGGGAGCTGAAAGCCGAACTCGCGCTGCATCACGTGAGCGACGCCGCCCTTGCCGGACTGGGCGTTGATGCGGATGATCGCGCGGTAGTTGCGGCCGAGATCCTTCGGGTCGATCGGCAGATAGGGCACATCCCACGGCGCATCCGGGGGGAGTTTCGCCCGCTCGGCAAAGCCCTTGTTGATCGCATCCTGGTGTGAGCCGGAAAAGGCCGTGAAGACCAGCTCGCCCGCATAGGGCTGGCGCGGGGGCACTTCCATACGCGTGCACCGCTCGTAGACGTCGCGGATCGCGTTGAGATTGGAGAAATCCAGGCCCGGATGCACCCCTTGCGAATACATGTTGAGCGCCACCGTGACGATATCGACGTTTCCGGTACGCTCGCCGTTGCCGAAGAGGGTGCCTTCGACGCGGTCGGCGCCGGCCATCAGGCCCAGCTCGGTCGCGGCCACGGCACAGCCCCGGTCATTGTGCGTATGCAGTGAGATGATGGCCTCGTCCCGGCGGGAGAAATGACGGCAGAACCACTCGATCTGGTCGGCGTGCACGTTGGGCGTGGCCACCTCGACGGTCGCGGGAAGATTGAGGATGATTTTCTTCTCCTTTGTCGGCCCCCAGACCTCGGTGACGGCTTCGCAGACCTCGAGGGAAAAATCCAGTTCGGTGAGGCTGAAGCTTTCGGGCGAATATTGAAACACCACCTCGGTCTCCGGGACCATCGACTGCATGTCGCGCGCCATCGTCGTCCCGCGGACGGCGATCGCCTTGATCTCGTCGCGATCGAGGCCGAAGACGACGCGGCGTTGTGTGGGGTTGGTGGAGTTGTAGAGGTGAAAGATCACCCGGCGGGCGCCCCGCAGCGCCTCGTAGGAGCGGCGGATGAGCTCCTCGCGGGCCTGGGTGAGGATCTGAATGGTGACGTCCTCAGGGATGCGGTCTTCGTCGATCAGACGGCGAATGAAGTCGAATTCGATCTGCGAGGCAGCCGGGAAACCAACCTCGATTTCCTTGAAGCCGACCTTCACCAGCGTGTCGAACATCTCGAGCTTCTCGTCGACGCTCATGGGGATGGCGAGGGCCTGGTTGCCGTCGCGCAGGTCGACGCTGCACCAGATGGGCGGCCGGGTGATGGTCCGGTTCGGCCACTGGCGGTCAGGCAGATCGACGGTGGGGAAGGGGCGGTATTTGGTGATCGGTGGTGGTTGCATGGATGGAAAATTCAACAGGAGTGAAAACGCGAACAGTCTCGGGAGAATGCCCCACGGTGGTCAGCCGGAACGAAAAAAGGCACGGGTGCGCTCGAGCGCGCTGGCGGCCGGCGCGGTGCCCGGAGTGGATGGATACAGTGATTCCGGCGAATTTCCGGGCGGGGGTGAAGTATGTAGTTTCCAGTTTTCTTCCGCTCACCGCGGAAGAAGGAGGGGACTGCCAACGGGCAGGCTCAGGGCGCTGTCGGCGCGAAACCACATGTTGCGGGCGGTTTTAGCCGCCGCGTGAACCGAGTCAAGGGCCGCTTTCGGCCTCGCCCCGCGCCCGCGGCCATGGCGAGGATGATGCGGTGAGCGTTGCGGAGTGAATTGAAGAATTCGGTGGAACTCATTGGCCCGCCGGATTTTCTACGGGCTGCGCTCGCGATGGCCGGCAGGGGTTCGCCGGTCGGAGCGAAGCCTTCGCCTTCCCGGAACCTGCTGTCATGATGGACGACGATTTCGATGTCACCGCGTGTCTCGAAAAGGTGCGTCGTGACGACCAGCAGGCCTGCCGCGAACTCGTGGAATACCTCTACCCGATGGTGATTCGCATCGTGCGCGCCAATCTGCCCCGCCGCGTGCTCGAGGAGGACCTCGCCCAGGAAATCTTTCTGAAGATGTTTCGGCGCATGCATCAGTATCACGGCAAAGTGCCTTTCGCCAACTGGGTCTCTCGCATCGCCGTGACCACCTGCATCGACCACCTGCGCGCCCAGAAGCGCCGGCCGGAGCTGCGCCTCGCCGACCTCTCCGAGGCGGCTGCCGATACCCTCATGGCCGTGGTCCGCGACACGCAGGTCGAAGATCCGGCCCGGGCCGTCGCCGCCCGCGAGCTGCTGGAAAAACTCCTCGACACGCTGGGGCCGACCGATCGGATCATCATCAACATGCTCGACCTCCAGCAGCAGACTCTGGCCGAGATTTCCGCGAAGACTGGCTGGAGCGAGACGATGATCAAAGTCCGCGCCTTTCGCGCCCGAAGGAAACTTCGGCGGGCCTTCGAGCGTCTACAGGCCTCGGAGGACCGCTCCTCCCCCGACCAACGAACCGACACATGAAGTATTCTGAGCAAGCGTGGGATCGGCTCCTGCGCCTCGCGCGCAGCGCGCCGCAGCCGGCGCCGGAGTCCACCCGGGCGCCGTTGGGCTTCTCGGCGCGCGTGGTAGCGCAGTGGCACGCGGAAATGGGAGCGGCCGTCCGCGAAGCGGTGTGGGAGCGGCTGGCTCTGAGGGGGCTCGGCGTGGCCTGCGTCCTGGCGCTGATCGCCGCTGCGGTGGCGCTGCCGCTCTCCGACGGTCCGTTCGCCGACGAGCTTGCCAACCTGGCCGACCCGCTTGTCGACGTCGCCAGCCTTGCCGAATGAAGCGTGTCCTGAACTACCGAGCCATGCTTGCCCTGGTGGGAATTTTTCTCGCCGGCGCCATTGTCGGTGGTGTCGCCACGCGGGCATGGATCTGTCGCAAGGCTCCGCGGCCCAGCGCCCAGGAGATCGCCGAGCGGCACCTGCAGCGGCTCGTGGACGAACTGGCCCTGACGCCAGCGCAGGTCGAGCGCATCCGCCCGGTCATCGGTGCGTTCGAGGCGGAGATTCGCGAGGCCCGGCAAAGGGCGTTCACGGGGATCCGCGAGATCATCCGGGAGATGAACGAGCGCATCGAGGCGGAGCTGACCCCGGCGCAGCGCGAGGCGTTTTCGCAGATGTGTCAGCGCGAGTTCGCTCGTTTCGAAACCTTCCTCAAGGGGCGCCACGGTCACGGCAAGGGCCGC
>RFJS01000252.1 GCA_003694825.1 Verrucomicrobiota bacterium
AGCGGAGCCAGGCCTTCGGCAGCTGCGCCTCCTGACCGCCGAAGTAGTTCATGTGATAGCCGGGCTTGAGCGCGCCACGCTCCGCCATCATGGCCTCCGCCTTCCTCTGCAAGTCCGAGAGCTTCGCGGCCGGAATGCTCTTTTTCAGCTCAGCGAGGGCATTCTCGACGTAGCCGAAGTAGCCGCTGAGCTTGGTGGAAAGAAAAACCCTGTCGCGCAGTCGGCGCGTTTCGAGATAGGCACCGATGTTCGCCTCGACCGCCCCCTTTCCATAAGCCTGGGCCGTATCGATGTAGTTGATGCCACGCTCGATCATCGCATCGAGCAGCGGATAGGCGTCGGGCGTCTGATACGGAAAGCTGCCGATGACCAGCTCCGACACCATCATCCCCGTGCGGCCCAGCATGCGGTAGTGCATACCCGGCTGACGATTGCGCCACCGGGGCTCCGGCGCTCCGGCCGGCGAAACCGCCTCCACTTCCCGGGTCAGCAACTCCGGCGCCAGGGCAAGGCTGACGGAGGCAGCCGCGGTCTTGCGAAAGAAGGAGCGTCGGGAGGTTGTCTTTGGTTTCATGGGCACAGGAGCGGGCGTCGGGGGGGGCGGCGGGATGGTGTCATTTGGAAAAGCGGCCGAACCGCTCGGCTGCTGGAGGCGCAACGTGCGTGACCACGCTTTGCATGCAATCGATTTCGTACTATTTTATCGACTTTTCTTCGTCGCTCCCGCGAAGCCGGCCCGCTCTCTGCGGGCGTTCTCGCCGGCATGCCGGCACCCATACGCCGCGCCCGCAACGTCTCGAGGCGGTGCTGCGCCACGCGTCCAGATTCCGGCGACACCGTCGCCGCGGGCAAGAACCGATCCGGCCCTCGGCGTTCAAGTGAACTGTTTCAGCCGGCATCGATTGGTCCCCGCCTCCGCCTCCCGCTATCGTCGCGAGCTTGCGCCCATCCCGACGACCGGGCGCCTCCATCATGCGCCGCTCGATTTGCCACTCCCTGCTTGCCGCCGCCCTCGCGTTCGGGCTTGTCGCCGTGCCCGCCACCCGGGCCGTGGCACCCTCAGCCCTGGACCCACGAGCCTTCGGAGCCCGGGCCGACGGCCAGACCGTCGATACCGCCGCCATCCAGGCTGCGATCGACGCCGCCCATGTCGCCGGTGGCGGCACGGTGCGCCTCGCGGGCGGCACCTTCGTTTCCGGGACGATACTGCTCAAGGACCACGTCACACTCGAGATCGCCGAGGGCGCCACTCTGCTCGGCAGCACCGACCCGCGCGACTACCACAGCATCGACCCGTTCGTCGACGCCACCGGCCAGACCCGCGGCAAATGCCTCGTCGGCGCGCTCGATGCCGAAAAAGTCGCCCTCACCGGACGCGGCACGATCGACGGGCGCGGACAGGCCTTCGATTACGAGACGCTGCGCAAGCGCGCCGAGAGCTGGGGCATCACCGGTGACGCCTTCAAACCCCTCGCCGCCGACCGACCGTTTCTCATCCGTTTCGTCCGCTGCCGCGACGTCACCCTTCGCGGACTGCACCTGCGGCAACCCGCCGCCTGGACCGTGCATTTCTACCAGACCGACGACATTCTCGTCGAAGACCTCGACATCCACAGCCACGCCCACCGCAACAACGATGGCATCGACCTCGACTCCAGCCGCCGCGCCGTGATCCGCAATTGCCGCATCGATACCGGCGACGACGCCATCTGTCTGAAGACCACCAGCCCGCGTGCCTGCGAAGACATCGCGGTCAGCGGCTGCGATCTGCGCAGTGAATGGGGAGCGATCAAATTCGGAACCGAGTCCATGGGCGACTTCCGGCGGATCACCATTCGCGACTGCACGATCCGCGACACGCGGGGCGGCGGCATCAAGCTGCTCAGCGTCGACGGGGCCCACATCGCCGATGTCGCCATCACCGACATCACCATGCGCGACGTCGACATGCCCATCTTCATCCGCCTCGGCGAACGCCTCCGCACCTACCGCGACGCGCCACCGCAGACGGTCGGTTCGATCGACGGCGTCTCCATCGCCCACGTCATCGCCACGGCGCGCGCGCGGGCCCGCTCGCGCGTCGACCCGCCGACCGGCATCTTCATCACCGGAACCCCGAAACATCCGATCGGGCGCGTCCGCCTCGAGGACATCACCATCACTCTCCCCGGCGGCGGCACCACCGAACACGCCGTGGCGACCGTGCCCGAACGCGAGGCCGACTACCCGGAATTCAGCTTCTTCGGCGTCCTGCCGGCCTATGGCCTCTATGCCCGCCATATCCATGGTCTGGAGACCCATCGCGTCCGCTTCAGTCTGACCGGCCCCGACACCCGCCCCGAAATCATTCTCATCGACACCTGCCGCAACCCACACCGCCCATGAGCCTCTTCCCTCCCGCTGCCCGTCTTTCCCTGCGCCGCGCCGCCGCCGCCATTCTCCTCGGAGCCTGCCTCACGGCATCCCTTGCCACCGCGCGGCCGCCCAACATCCTCGTCATCCACACCGACGACCATCGCTACTCGGGCATTCACGCCCTTGGCGGCCAGCCCGTCCATACGCCGCACCTCGACCGGCTCGTGCACGACGGATTCACCTTTCACCGCGCCTACCTCATGGGCTCGTTTTCCGGCGCCACCTGCATCCCCAGCCGCAACGCCCTGCTCACCGGGCGGCATCTGTTCGGAATGATCCAGCCCGGCCACCGCATCCCTTCCGACCACATCACCCTCGGCGAAGCCTTCCGCGCCGCGGGCTATCATGCCCATATCGTCGGCAAATGGCACCAGGACACCACCTCGCTCGCCCGTTCCTTTGACTCCGGCGCCACGATCATGGGGCTCGGCGCCTACCTCACCGATCACTATCGCATGCCCCTCTGGGACTGGGATCCGACCGGTCGCTTTCCCAGGGATGCCGCCTATCTTCTCGAATACGATCAGGCAGGAAACATCCGCCGCCGTCCACTCTCCGCCGATGACCCCCGCGGCCCCATCGGCACGGAAGCGACCGGCCCGCACAGTTCGGAGATCTTTGCCGACAGCGCCATCGACTTTCTCCGCCATCCGCCGGACGGCAAACCCTGGCTGATGTATCTCGCCTTCCACGCGCCCCACGATCCCCGCCAGGCGCCCCGCCGCTATCGCGAGATGTATCCGGACGACCAGATCCCTTTGCCGCCGAGCTACCTGCCGCAGCACCCCTTCGACAACGGACACATCGTGCTGCGCGACGAACAACTCGCCCCCTGGCCCCGCACTCCCGAAATCGCGCGCCAACACCTCGCCGACTACTACGCCATCATCACCCACCTCGACGCGCAGATCGGCCGCGTCATCGAGACACTCAAGACCACCGGCCAATGGGAAAACACCCTCGTCGTCGTCGCCGGGGACAGCGGCCTCGCCGTCGGCAACCATGGCCTGCTCGGCAAACAGAACATCTACGATGAAGACGGCGTGCACATCCCCCTCATCTTCACCGGTGGCGCCCTCGGATCCCGGCGGGGTTCGTCGGAGGCCTTCTGCTACAACCACGACATCTTCCCCACGCTCTGCGAACTCGCCGGCATCCCCATTCCCGCCTCCGTCCAGGGTCTCAGCCTCGCCGGCATCATCCGCGGCGAGCAGAAAGCCGTGCGCAACCACACCTACCACGCCTATCTCCACTACCAGCGCGCCTACCGAAGCGGCGATTACAAGCTGATCGAATACGTCCGCGCCCCGGGCGACGACCGCGCCGTCTACGGGGATGCCGTCCGCGGATCCCGCGTCACGCAGCTCTTCAACTTCCGCAAGGACCCCTGGGAAACTCACGACCTCTCCGCCTTTCCCGAATACGCCGCCACCATCGCGGCCATGCGCAGCGAGATGCGCGCCACCGCGGCCAATCTCGGCGACACCGGTGATCGACTGAACAACTACAGCTTCGATTTCTGGGACTACGTCGAGTGTCCCGCCCGCCCCGACACACCGCAGCCCTCACAATAACCTGCCAACCCTGCACACCCACAAGCCTCTCACGCTTCACCAGCATCCCCGCTCCGGCAGCGGGCCGCCCACACCGCCCCATCGCCAAGCCCATCTGAAACGACCCGAAGCCTGTCGATGACCGCAAGTGTCAGGGCCGGCCGCGACAGGTGCCCGGCGTTTCCGAGCACGCCTTCATTTCCCTGACCGTCATGAACACGATACGCCGCCTCCTTCGACCCTGCATCCAAACCTTCGCGACGCTTCCAGCCGTCCTTGCCGGGTTTGCCATCCTGTCCCTCCCATCCCTTGCCGCCGCCCCCGCCTCGCGCCCGCCCAATATCATCATCATCCTCGCCGACGACCTCGGATGGGGCGACGTCGGCTTCAACGGCTGCACCGACATCCCCACGCCCAACCTCGATCGTCTCGCCGCCGATGGCACGATCTTCCGCGCCGGCTACGCCACCCACCCCTATTGCAGCCCGAGCCGCGCCGGGCTCATGTCCGGCCGCTACCAGCAGCGCCTCGGGCATGAGTGCAACACACCCTACGAACACGACGATCCCGAAGCCGGCCTTCCCCTCGATCAACCGATTCTCTCCGAAATCCTTCACAACGAGGGCTACCGCACCGCCATGATCGGCAAGTGGCATCTCGGAGACTTCCCCAAATTCTGGCCGAATCGACGCGGCTTCGACGAATGGTATGGCATCTACGGCGGCGGCCTCGACTACTGGGGAGACACCGGAGACAAGCCCCCGATCGCCGGCGTCCTGCGCAACGGCGAAATCGTCCCGCGCGAAGAGATCACCTATCTCACGGACAACTTCACCGACGAAGCCATCCGCTTCATCGACCGCAACGCCGACCATCCCTTCTTCCTCTACCTCGCCTACAACGCTCCGCACGCCCCCATCCAGGCGCCGGCCCGCTACCTCGCCATGACCGAGCACATCGAAGACGGCGCCCGCGCCGCCTATGCCGCCATGGTCGTGGGCATGGATATCGGCATCGGCCGGGTCCTCGACAAACTCCGCCGCGAAGACCTCTACGAAAACACCCTCGTCGTCTTCTACAGCGACAACGGCGGCCACCTCCACGGGGCCAGCAACGCCCCCTTCCGCGGCAACAAGGGCATGCTCTTCGAGGGCGGCATCCGCGTGCCCTTCGTCATCTCCTGGCCGCAGCGTTTCCACCGCGGCGTCGTCTGCGAGGAGCCCATCATCGCCCTCGACATCTTTCCCACCGCCCTCGCCGCCGCCGGCATCCCGGTCCCCGGCGGGCTCGATCTCGAAGGAATCGACCTCACGCCCTACCTGACGGGGCGGACCTCGGCCCCGCCATCCCGCACCCTCTTCTGGCGCGTCTCCGGCGGCGCCGGCTGGGCCGTCCGGCAGGGCGATTACAAGCTCGTCCACTCCATCTTCAAGCCCGCCCCCCTGCTCTTCGACCTTCGCGCCGACCCCTTCGAGCACCACAACCTCGCCGAGGCCATGCCCGAAAAGTGCCGCGAACTCGAAGCCCTCTACACCGCCTGGAACGCCGCCAACATCCCGCCGAAATGGGATGATCCTCACTTCGCCAACCGCGACATCCAGGTGCGCGAACGCCAGCGCCACATCGACCGCGCCATGGCGGGCGAAAAAACCACCCGCACCGCACCATGACCCGCTCACTCCGCCCCCTCGCCGCGCTGCTCCTCGCCGCCGGCGCCCTTCTCGCACCGTCCACCCGGGCCGAAGCGCCCATCGTCGCCTTCGGAACGAGCGAACTGCGCGCCTCCGGCTGCACCACCCCGGTCGTCACGGCGCTCGACCCTGCCCTCGGCCCCCAGAGCTTTCGGATCCGAGCCACCGACGAGGCCCTCACCATCTCCGGGGGCGACGAGCGCGGCCTGCTCTACGGCCTGCTCGAGGCCGCCGAACAATACCGCCTCCACGGCCCGGACGCCCGGCTCGACGGACGCTCCGGCGCGCCCTTCATCGCGAACCGGGGGTTGAAATTCAACATCCCCCTCGACGCCCGCTGCCCGAGCTACGACGACACCGGCGACGCCGCCCAGCGCAACCTCGAGCACATGTGGGACTTCAGCTTCTGGCGTGAGTTTCTCGATACAATGGCGCGCCATCGCTACAACACGCTCACGCTCTGGAACCCCAACCCCTTCCCGGTGATGACCCGCCTGCCCGGCTATCCGGACATCGCCCTCGACGACATCTCCGCCACCACCGCCGTCCCCGGCGGGCGCGTCGGCGAATGGGGCGACGCCGGCGGCGTCAACGACACCGTGCTCAAGAACCTCCGCCTCGTCCGCCGCATGAGCATCGATGAAAAGATCGCCTTCTGGCGGCGCGTCTTTCGCCATGCCCGCGACCGCGGCATCGACGTCTACTTCATCACCTGGAACATCTACACCAACGGCGCCCGCGGCAAATACGGCCTCTCCGACGACATCGACAACCCGGCCAACATCCCCTTCTACCGCGAGGCGACCCGCGTATTCCTCGAGACGTATCCAGACCTCAAGGGCATCGGCGTCACCGCCGGCGAGCGCATGCACGTGCCCCCCGGGCGCGACGTCCACGACGCACGCGAACGCTGGCTCTGGGAGACCTATGGACGCGGCATCCTCGATCACATCGCCGCCCATCCCGACCGAACCGTGCACTTCATCCACCGCTTCTGGTATTCGGACTTCGAGAAGATCCAAAAGTACTGGGCCGGCTATCCCCACCCCTTCACCTTCAGCTTCAAATATATCACCGCCCGGCTCTACTCCTCGCCGGAGCGCTCTCCCTACGCCGCATCCATCATCCCACTCCTCGAAGCCCACCACCTGAAGAGCTGGTGGAACCTGCGCAACGACGACATCTTCGTCTACCGATGGGGTGACCCCGACTACGTGCGCGCCTTCCTCCAGAACCTCCCCCTCCATCTCACCGCGGGCTTTCACATGGGCTCCGACGGCTACGTCTGGGGGCGCGTATTCGCTGACCGCAGTCCCCTCATGGCGGGAAAGCTCGAACTCGAAAAACACTGGTACAAATTCATGCTCTGGGGACGGCTGGCCTACGATCCATCGCTCGACCGTTCCTTCTTCGAGGCACACCTCGCCCACCGCTATCCCGGCACGGACGCCGCCGTCCTCTATGAGGCCTGGCAGGCCGCGGCGCGGGTGATTCCGCAGATCAACCGTTTCATGTTCTACACGGGCGATCGACATTGGGCGCCGGAAGCCTGCTCCGCCCGCGAATCCTTCCGCTTCCTGCCGGATTTCCGCGTCGTGCGGCCGCTCCGCGGCACCGGCATCCTCAATCCGCGCGACTACGTGCGGCACTCCCTCGCCGGCACACTCCCCGAAGGCCACGTCTCTCCGAGCGCCGTATCCGAAAACCTCGACGCCCAGGCCGCGATCGCCCTGGACGGCGTCGCCCGACTGCGCCGGCAGGACCCCTCGCCCGAACTCCAGCTCGTCCTCGACGACATCGCGGCCATGGCCTGGCTCGGCCGCTTCTACGCCGCCCGCATCGACACCGCCCTCGCGCTCGAATGGTTCGACCAGACCGGCG
>RFJS01000031.1 GCA_003694825.1 Verrucomicrobiota bacterium
GGACGAGTGAGCTCGCTGTCCGGGTTTGAAGAGGGATGCGCCGCGGTCGGTGGTGGGCGTTGACACCGTTTCGGACGGCGGCAAGCGTGCCGCCGCCACATCGGCGAAATGACGGATGGTTCGACGTCTGACACTCCTGTTGCTCATCGCCTGCGGGATCCTCGCGGGTGCGGCGTATTCGCTGCGTGATGTCATCGCCACGAAGCTTGCCCAGCGTGCGCTCGATCGCGTGGAGCGCATCGCGGCCGATCGCAACGTGCAGTTGCGCGATCTCCACTTCGACGAGGCGAAGTTCACCGGCCCGTTTTCCATCGCGCTGGTCGAGCTGCGGGGCGTCGTGCTGGCCCAGCGGGGACTCCTCGCCGACGAACCCGAGCGGCTCGCCTTCGCGATGGGGCGCGTCGGCGTGTCGATCCTGGACTTTTGGAAGGGGCGGCTGCTCATCGAGGTGCAAAACGGGGGCGTGGACATTCTGGATGCGGCCTGGAATCCCCGGGGGGAGCGGATCTACGGCGTGACCGCTGAGGTCGAGGTCTATGTCAACTGGCTGCATCCGGCGGAATCGGCGCTGACGCTCGAGACGGAGCTGCGGCGCCTCCTGCGCGAAGGTCGGTGGAACCTCGCGGCCCGGATCACCGGCGAAGTGCACTTCAAGCTCGTCGACAAGTGGCACGACATGACGGTGTATTCACTTTCCGATGGCGGCGAGATGCGCCTCGTGCTCGACCGGGCCGATGTCAAGACCCTCGCCGAGGACTATCCGGTGCCGCTCACGGAGGCCGAGATCGACCTCGTTTCGCAACATCCCGTGCTCGCTCCGACGATCATGCGCATCGCCGAGAAGGCCTACCGGGCGGCCGAGGTCCTGCGCCGGCGCGATCCGAATCTGCCGTTCGACGCCTTTCGCCACGTCTACTGGAGCTATCTGCTCACCAAACGTTTCGGGCCGGAGTTCGCTGAGCAGGTCACGGACGCCCACGAGATCGGGGCGACCTATGAGAACAGCGAGGCGGATCGGCGCATGGACCTGCACAACAACGCGGTGGGCCGGGCGTGGGCGCTCGCCGGCGTGCCGGAGAGCGAGATTCTCCAGCGCGTCCTCACGGACGAGCACGTGATCCGCAGCCGCAATACCGTCGTGCCGGCCATGCCGTGAGCGGCGGACGACCGCGCGGGTCAGTGTTGTTTGCCCGTGCGCAGACGCGGTTGTCTGGAAAAGCGTGAGGGGGGCTTTCCCGGATCGTGTTCCGGGGGCGGGGCGCTCGCGGCGATCAGGGCTCGGCCGGTGCGATGTCCAGCAACTCGATCTCGAACACGAGCGGGGCCCGCGGCGGGATGACCGGGGGGCGTCCGCGTTTCCCATAGGCGAGGTGGCTGGGGATCACGACCAGTCGCTTTTCGCCACGGTGCATCTCCGCCACGGTGAGATCCCAGCCGCGGATCACTTCGCCTTTCATCAGGGTGAACGTGAAAGGTTTGCCGCGTTCGCGCGAGCTGTCGAAAACGGTGCCGTCGAGCAGCCGGCCGGAGTAATGGACGGTCACGAGGTTGCCGGCGATGGGCCGGGGACCGTCGCCCGGGGTGAGGATGCGGTAGCGGATGCCGGAGGTCGAGAGGAGCGTGTCGGGAAAGGCGCCGGCCATCTTCTCGGCTTCGGCGAGTTCGTTGGGCGCGGTGTTGGCGTCGGCGGCATCGGGCGCGGCGGCGCTGGTTTCGTAGGCGCGCATCGCCTTTTGGGTGCAGCGGGCCCCGAGCGCGAGCAGGAGCAGGAGAAGGCCGAGGGCGAGGACGGGGAGGAGCGACTTCATGGTTTTGCCGCAGGTTAGGCGAATCGCGCGTCCGCGCGCAATCGGGGAGGCGCGCCCGGGCCGGGCGAGGTCGGGGCGCGGGGGCCGCGCGAGGGGCCGGATGGCATCGGGGCGGCATTTCCCGGTGGCGTTTACGGGCCGGGCCGAACAGGGTCGTCCGGATGACCCTGGTGGATCTCGGCGGCATTGTTCTGATCGGACTGGCGGGTTCCGGGCACTGCGTCGGCATGTGCGGCGGGTTCGCGCTGGCCGTCGGCCGCGACGCTTCCGGAGCGGGGGCTCTGCTGCTGCGGCATGTGGCCTACCAGACCGGCAAGGCGCTCACCTATGTGTTTCTCGCTGTGCTCGTGGCGGGTGGCTTCGGGATTGTCGGGCGGGCCGCCTGGTTTGCCTCGGCGCAGACGGTGCTGGCGTTGTTGGCGGGGGTGTTTATGGGCGGCTACGGGCTGATGCAGGCGCTGGCGGTGCGCCCGGCCGGATGGTGGCGGCGGTGGCTGGAGCCGCTCCCCGGGTGTGGGCTCTTTGCCGCGGCGGGAAAGCTGCCGGGGCCGGTGGCGGCGTTGGTGACCGGCTGGCTCAACGGGTTTCTGCCCTGCGGGCTGGTGTATGCCGTGCTCATGCACCTGGCGTCCTTTTACGACGTGGGCGGCGCGGCGCTGGGGGCGGCGGTTTTCGGATTCTCGACGCTGCCGGGGCTGTTGCTCTTCGGGGCGCTGGGGCATGCCTGGAGCCCGCGGTGGCGCTCGCGGCTGGTGCGTGTGGCGGGCGCATTGCTGGTTCTTTTCGGTGTGATCACGGTCATCAGGGCGTTCCCGGAGGGACGGCACTGGCTGCATGAGGAGGTCATGCCGGCCGCCTGGGGGACCTTTCGGGACTGGTGCGGTTTTTGAGGGGAAAGCCTTTGGCATTGCGGAGGCGCAACCGCGGGGCGTGATTGGAGGGGCTCCATGAAATTGACGGACCTCAATCGCCACGGCGGGATCGGCGCGAATTGTCACCTTATCGAAGTCGGAGGCCTGCGGCTGGTGGTGGATTGCGGGTTTCATCCGAAACTCTCGGGTGCGGCGGCGGCGCCGGCGCTCGAGTTCCTCGATGAGCACGAGCCCGACGCCGTGCTCGTGACGCATTGCCATCTCGATCACCTCGGGGCGCTGCCGATGGTCACCCGGCGGTTTCCGGATATTCCCGTGCTCATGTCGCAGCCGAGTGCGATGCTCGCCGAGCGCCTGTTGCGCAACTCGGTCAATGTCATGAAGCGCGAGCGCGCCGAGAAGGGCATGACCGAGTATCCACTCTACACCATGCGCGAAGTCGATGCGACGATGCGCCGGGTCGTGCCCATGCTCTTCGGCCAGCCGCGCCGGATGACCACGGGGGAGGACGAGGTGGAGATCACCTTTCACCAGGCGGGGCATGTCGCCGGAGCGGCGGGAATCGAGCTGCGCTACGGGCATCAGTCGGCCTTCATCACCGGGGATGTGCAGTTCGACGCCCAGCGGGTGATCGGCGGAGCACGATTCCCGGCGAAGCACTTCGACATCGTCGTTACCGAGACCACGCGGGGCGCGACCGAGAGCCGGCCGTCGGGCGCCCGCGCCAGCGAGGTCGACCGGCTTCTCGTCGCGATCGACAAGACGATCAAGCGGGGAGGATCGGTCCTGATCCCGGTCTTTGCGCTGGGACGGATGCAGGAGATCTTTGTCGTGCTCAATGAGGCGCGTCAGGCCGGGCGCCTGCCCGATGTGCCGATCTTCGCGGCCGGGCTCGGCATGGACATTTGCAATTACTTCGACGAGATCACCCGCCAGACCGGGATCACCCGCTTTCACCGCAGCGTGCTTCGGGATCTTCGGGTCAAGCCGCCGCCGCGGAACATGCGGGTGGGCCGGGCGCCGAGTGAGCAGGGGATCTACGTGCTCAGTAGCGGCATGCTCGTGGAAAACACGCCGTCGTATCAGTTCGCCACGGGCATCGTCGGCCGCAGTGAGCACACCGTGTGTTTCGTCGGCTATTGCGATCCGGATACACCGGGAGGGCAACTGCTGGCGACAAAGCAGGGAGAGGTTTTCGTCTTCGATGCGGCGGACTACCAGACGCCGGTGCGGGCGCACATCGAGCAGTTCGACATGACCGGGCATGCGGATCGCGACGAGCTGCTGGAGTTCGCCCTGCAGGCCGATCCACGGGCGGTCGTGCTCACGCACGGCGATCCGCCGGCGCGGGCGTGGTTTGCCGAACGGTTCGCCGAACTGGCGCCCAAACTGAAGGTGCTCGATCCGGAACCGCTTAAGAGCTACGACGTGTGAGCCATGGCGCGGATGTCTGCCAGGCAGCTGTGGAAGGCGAAAATCGAGGGGCGGCTCCCGAAATCGGCAGGCGGCGCGCTCGAGGCCGCGGCCGCGGCGGTGGGGGCCCGGCCGGCCTTTGTCGGTGGCGTGCTCGGTATCGACCCCAGCCTGCGGGGCACCGGGCTCGCGGTCATCGAGTTCGCCCGGGGACGGACACCCGTGCTGCTGCATTCCCGCACGGTGCGGATGAAACCGTCGGTGAGCATGCCGGAGTGCCTGGCCGAGATCTTTCGCGCCGTCGAAGCCGTGCTGAAGCTCTATCCGGTCGAGCACGTGGCGCTGGAGCAGACAATCTACGTGCAGAATTTTCAGACAGCGCAGATCCTCGGCGCGGCCCGCGGGGCGGCCATCGCGGCCGCGGCTGTGCAGGACTACGCGGTGTTCGAGTATCCGCCGCTGCGCATCAAGCAGGCTGTCGTCGGTGTCGGACGCGCGAGCAAGGATCAGGTGGCGCGGACGGTCATGGGGATCCTGGGGCACGGCGCGCCGCTCGCCAGTGATGAGGCGGACGCCGCCGGTGTCGCCCTGTGTCACGCTTTTACCTGGCGGCCCGAGGGGTAGGGCGGCGGGGCACGGATGCGGACGCCCGACAGGCGACCGGTCCTGGGGGGAGGGAGACGGGCCGGACGTCGCCGGCATGGGCGCCGGCTCCTGGAAGAAAACTCGCCGGTTCCGCGGAGGCGGGTTGCGCTGCGGGCCGTCCTTCGTTTTCTCCCCATCAATGAAAAGACCCGGAAATTCCTTCCCCCGCATTGTTTGGTTTCTTCTCGCCGCGGTCCTCTTCGCTTCCGGCGCGCGCGCGCTGGAGGTGCCGCCCGCCCCGAAGGCGCCCAACGACAAGTCGCAAATCCGCAAGTTCGTCCTCGAAAACGGGATGAAGGTCATCCTGCTTTCGGATCCGAACTTCAACAAGTCCGCCGCGTCCGTGACCGTGGGCGTGGGGTCGCTCATGGACCCGCCGGACCGGCAGGGACTGGCCCATTTCCTCGAGCACATGCTCTTCCTCGGAACGGAGAAATACCCCTCGGAATCCGAATACGGAAACTACCTGCGCTCCAACGGCGGCTACAGCAACGCCTACACCGCCAGCGACTACACCAACTACCACTTCGAGATCCGCCACGAGGCCTTCGAGGGCGCCATCGACCGGCTCGCCCAGTTCTTCATCGCGCCGCTGTTCAAGGCGGAGTTCGCCGATCGCGAGATGAACGCGGTCAATTCCGAAAACCAGAAAAACCTCGAGAACGACAACTGGCGCCGTTACCAGCTGCGCAACTCCCTGTGCCTGCCGGGCCATCCGGAAAACCATTTTGGTACCGGTAATCTCGAGACCCTCAAGGGCACCACCCGCGAAGAGCTGCTCGCCTTTCACAAGAAATACTACAGCGCCAACCGCATGACCCTCGCGCTCACCGGCGCGGCCTCGCTCGACGAGATGGAGGCATGGGTGCGCGAGTATTTCGGCCCCGTGAAAAACTACAATCTGCCCGAAGTGCGTTTCCCGCCGGAATACCTTCCGCGCAAACCCGCCTTGCGCCTGGCCCGCATGGAGCCGGTGAAGGATCTGCGCGAACTCACGCTCGAGTTTCCGCTTCCCGGCGTGTGGGAACACTGGGCGAGCAAGCCCGACGAGCTGCTCAGCTTCATCCTCGGTTACGAGGGCGAAGGCAGCCTGCTCTCGAAGCTCAAGGCCGAGGGGCTCGCCACCTCCCTCGGAGCCTTTACTTATGATCGCACCGCGGACTACGCCTCGTTCTATGTGAACTTCGAACTCACGCCGGCCGGGCTGGAGCACTACGAGCGGGTCATCGAGCTGTTCTTCTCGGCCGTCGACGACATGCGGCAGGCCGGATTCCCGTCCTATCTCTTCCGCGAGCGCGCAAAGATGGCCTCGCTTGACGAACTCTACAAAGACAAGGGTGAGGGTGCCGCCCGCGCCGTCGAGCTGGCCAACCTCATCCGCATCTATCCGCTCGAGGTGGCCGAGCGCGTGCCCTACCTCTGGCTGAAGGAGGATCCGGAGGTCTATCGGCAGTTCCTCGACCGCCTCGCTCCGGACAACATGCTGGCCATCCTGGTCGCCCGCGGCGTTGAGACGGATTCCGTCGAGCCGTATTACGGGACCAAATACTCCTATGTCGAGGACGGCGGCGAGGTCTACGCGCGCCTCGCCGCGGCGCACCGCATCCCCGACATCCACCTGCCGGACCCCAATCCTTTCATTCCGGAGAACACCGAGGTGCTCGCCCTTCGGCCGATCCGCCTCATCGACGAACCGGCGCTGAAGCTGTATTACGCCCAGGATGTCGAGTTTCTCCGTCCCATGGTGGCGCAGATCTACCGGCTGCGGCTTCCGCGCGACATGGCCTCGCTGGAAAATGCCGTCCTGCTCGATTTCTACCAGGCGTGCGTCGGCGAGGCGCTCAACGAAATCGCCTACACCGCGGGCGTGGCCGGGCTGAGCTTCGATTTGTCGGCGGATCTCGAGGGTGTCACCCTCACGGTCAAGGGCTACAACGACAAGGCATCCGATCTTCTCGAGACTGTCGCCGGAGCGCTCACGCACTTCGAGCTGTCCGAAGAGCGCTTCGCGGCGATCAAGGACCGGCTCCTGCGGCAGATGGCGAACTTCCCGCTTTCCGACGCGTGGCGGATCCTCGGCGAATACCGCCGTTCGGCCGTTCGCGAGTTCTACTTCCGGCCCGATGAAAAGCTGCCGGCGGCCGAAGGTGTCGAGCTGGCGGATGTGAAGCGCTTTGCCGCCACGCTCTACCGCCGCGGCCGGATCGAATCGCTCATTCACGGCAATGTCACTGCCTCCGAGGCCATGACGGCCGCCCGGCATCTTCATGCCGCGCTCGGCACCGCGCCGATCGACGACGACGAAATCCTGCGCCGCCGCCTGCTCGTGCAGCCCGAGGGCGATCAGCTCCTCGTCGTCGAAAAGCTCAAGGTCAACAACTCCGCCTATCGCGAGGAGTATTTCCTCGGCGAGGACA
>RFJS01000253.1 GCA_003694825.1 Verrucomicrobiota bacterium
CCGCAAACATGGCCTTCGAACTCAAACGCGTCCTCAAAGCTCTCCTGTTCGTTTCGCCGGGGTCGATCTCGGTGAAGGACATCCAGACGGTGTTCACGCGCTTTCACGAGGAGAACAACGGGGGCGGGCGCGCCGATGCGGAAACACCGCCCGAGGAGGAGGTCGACGAGGCCGCCGCGGCGGACGCGAGCGAGGTGCCGTCGCTGGTGACGGGCTCGCAGATTCGCGAGGCGATGGACGAGATCGCCGGGGAGCTGGAGGCGCGCAACGAGGTTTACCGCCTGCAGGAGACGCATCAGGGGTGGCGCCTGGTCACCAGCCCCGACTGCGCCGACTGGGTGCGGCTCTTTCGCAATCAGCCCAGGCCGGTCAAGCTCTCGCACTCCGCACTCGAGACCCTCGCGATCATCGCCTACCGGCAGCCCGTGGTCCGGGCCGAGATCGAAAAGATTCGCGGCGTGTCGGTGGACAGCGCCCTGAACCGCCTGCAGGAGCGCGAATTGATCAAGATCGTCGGCCGGGCCGACCTGCCGGGCCGGCCCCTGCAGTATGGGACGACCGAGGCTTTTCTCGAATTTGTCGGCATCAAGTCGCTCGACGAGCTTCCGGCGTCCGACGTGCTCTCGGCTCGCGAGATCGACGCGTGGCTGCGGCGGGCCAACGAAGCGGACCAGAAAGTCGACGACCAGGTGCTCGGTCTCGACACCGAGTCCGGCGATGAAGAGGCCGATCTCGAACTCGCGCCCGAGGCTCCCGGGACGGACGATGCGGACGCCGGCGGCGCGCAGGCGGCGGGGGCCGTTCCGGTGGCGGACGGTGATGAGGACCGGGCCGCCGGCGAAGGGGAGGATCCGGCACGGCCCGACGAAGCCGCGGGCGAAGACGCCAACAGGAATTCGGAGACCGTATCATGAGCCTCGACAAACTGCGCGCCCAGATCGACGAAATCGACCGCGAGATCCTTCGCCTGCTCAACGAGCGGGTGCGTCTCGCCGCCCAGATCGGCCACGTCAAACTCAAGGAAGGGGCGGAAATCTATGTGGCGAAGCGCGAGGAGGAGGTGCTGCAGAAACTCGCCGCGCAGAACCAGGGGCCGCTCACCGAACAGGCCATCCGGGCGATCTATCGCGAGATCATGTCCGCGGCCATCGCCCTGGAGAAGACCACGGTCATCGCCTACCTCGGCCCCGAGGCCACCTTCACCCATCAGGCGGCGCTGAAGAAGTTTGGCGCCATGCTCAACTACATGCCGCTGCCGAACATCACCGACGTGTTCATCGCGGTGGAGAAGGGCGAGGCGGACTACGGGGTGATTCCGATCGAAAACTCCACCGAAGGCGCCGTCTTCCACTCGCTCGACATGCTCGTCGAGTCCGACCTGAAGATCGTCGCGCAGATCTTTCTCGATATTCAGCACAATCTCATTTCCCGCTCGAAGCTCGAGGAGATCACCAAGGTCTACTCGAAGGACCAGGCTCTCGGGCAGTGCCGCCGCTGGCTACACCAGAACCTGCCCAACGCCGTCTGCCTCGAGGCGGAGAGCACGGCCCGGGCCGTCGAGATCGCCCGGGACAATCCCGGCACGGCCGCCATCGCCAGCTCTCTGGCGGCCGAGCTCTACGGGGTGCCGATCGTCGCGCCGAATATCCAGGACAAGGCCGACAATACCACGCGCTTCCTCGTGATCGGCCGGCAGCCCTCCGGTCCGCTCGGCGAGGGGCGCGACAAG
>RFJS01000254.1 GCA_003694825.1 Verrucomicrobiota bacterium
GATGAGAGGGAACGCGTAGAGGTTTTTTACTCAGGGAAAACCCGTAGCGGCCGATTTGTTAGGTGGCTCGATTCTCCCATGAACTCAGCGCAAGACATCTCCCACGTTCCGGTGATGGATCGCCCGATCCCGCCGGTGTCCCGCGTCAACCCCAGTCGTAGGTCGTTGCCATGAGCGAGGACTTGCTCAATCGCCTCCAGAAGACGAAGCGGTTGCCGTCGCCGCCGGGAGTGGTGGTGCGCATTCTTGAAATTGTCGATTCCGACGATGCGTCCATCGAGGACCTGTCGACGGTCATCAGCAGCGACCCGGCGCTCTCGGCGATGATCCTGAAGTATGTGCGCTCGCCTTTGCTGGGGTTGGCTTTTCACGGGACGACGTTGCAGGAGGCGGTGTCGCGTATCGGCATGCGGGGGACGAGCATGCTCGCGCTTTCATTCATGCTGGTGTCACAGCGCCACCGTCAGGCGTGTCCGTCCTTTGATTTCGACGCCTTTTGGTCGGAGTCGCTGGCGCGTGCCGTGGCGGCGCGGCATCTGGCGAAAACCCTGCGGGGCAACGATCCCGATGAGCTGTTCATCGCCGGACTGCTGCTTCGTATCGGGAAGATGGTGCTGGCGACGGCGATGCCGGCGGAATACGATCCGATCGTCTCCGGGGCGAAGGATGCCTCGGATCTGGAGGTCCGGGAGCGCGAAGCGCTTGGGTGTGACCACGTCGCTGTCGGCCGCGGTTTGCTCGAGGCATGGCATCTTCCGGAGGGGATCGTCACATTGATCGGACAGTTTGCGGAAGGCAGCGAATCGCTGCGGCCGGAAATCCTTCGGGCCGCGGATATGGTGGCGCGGTTTATGGTGCACGAGGCGGAGCAGGATTTCGATGGGATGGAGACACTGGCGCAGCTGGTCGTGGATCGGGTGGGCATCGAGGCGGACTCGGTGCTCGAGACGATGCGAACGATCGCGACGGATTGGTCGAGCTTCGGCCAGCTGTTGTCAGTGCCCACATCCAGGCCGCCGGATTTCGACGCGCTTCAGCGTGAGGCCGATGAGCGCCGGGCGATGATTCAGCTGGCCAACGAAATCGAGATGCAGGAGCTGCGAGAGAAAAACGCGCAACTCGCCAACCTGGCCACGCATGACGGCCTGACCGGGCTGCTCAACCGGAACGCGTTCAACGAAGCCCTGCCGGAAGCGGTCGCCGCGGCAGAGAAGGACAGCAGCACGTTGGCCCTGCTGCTGGTCGATATCGACCACTTCAAGGCGATCAACGATACGGCCGGCCACCGGGCAGGCGACGCCGTGCTCGAGCAGGTCGCCCGTGTCCTCGATGACAACGCCCGCAAGCGCGATTCGGTCTTTCGTTATGGTGGCGAGGAGTTCGCGGTGCTCGCGCCGGACTGTTCGCGGGAAGGCGCCGAGGCCATTGCCGAGGGGATCCGCAAGTCGATCGAGCAGGTGGAGTTTCTCATCGGCGGGACGGGCTATGAGGTCACCGTGAGCGTCGGGGTGGCCTGGGCACAGTGGCCCGACGCGCCGCGCAGTGGCGAAGAGCTGGTGACATTCGCCGACCGGTGTCTCTATGCGGCCAAGCATGCCGGGCGCAACTGCTGGCGTTCGGTGCCGGAGGATTCTGGCGAACCGCGGCGTCGCAGTTTGTTCGCGCGGCTTGGCAGGATGTTTGCCGGTTGAGGCGGGGCGTCTGCGCCATCGAACAGCCTCTCTCCCGGTGAGCCGGGGAGGGCGTGGTCACGGAGAAAGATGACCGTTTGACCAGAGCCACCCGAGGAGCAGCACGGCGAACAGCACCAGGGCGAAGCCGTATTTGGCGAGAAATGCCGGTTTGGCCGTCTTGTGGCGGAACAGTATCATCGCCAGCAAACCGCCGGGCCAGCCGCCCGCCGCGCCGAGCCCCGCCAGCATCCGTTCGGAAACGCGCTGCCCTCCGCGCCGGGCTCGCCACTTGTCCCAGGCGAAGACGAGAAAAGTCACGCCGGAGAAAGTACTGAGCCAGACAATCGCGATGAGATCTGCGGTGTGCATGTCGATGCGTGGGACGACACTCTCGATGTGGGGGTGCGGGATGCGAAGGACTTTCTCTGACTGATTGGCCGGATTCGCCGAGGTTGGGGGAGCGGGCTGGCCGGAGCCGCCCCCGGACGGCGCTTTTCGTGCGGGTGGGGGAATGCGCTTTTCGGGACACGATCCGGAGCGGCATCGTGCCGACTGGCGCGGTATTTCCCGGGTTCGCGTATTGCCGAGTGGCGACCGAATGGATTGGCTGTGAGGTCGGACGGATACGATGGAGCGGCCAACAAACCACATCATCTCAGTCGCGCAACTTGCCGAGCGGCTCTCGTTCGGGTTTCCGGGCGGCCGGATACCCGGCAGCGAAGCCATGGCCCATGCTGCCGTGGCCATGATTTTTCGTGATGGCTCCGACGGCGCGGAGGTGCTGATGGTGCGGCGGGCCGAGCATCCGGCGGATCCCTGGTCCGGCCACATGGCCTTTCCCGGGGGACGCGTGGAAGCGACGGATGAATCGTATGAAGCGGCGGCGATTCGTGAGACCCGAGAGGAGGTGGGGATCGACCTGCCAGCGTGTGCGCGGGCGCTCGGCCGGCTCTCGGAGTTGCAGGCAAGATCCCGGCAGGGACTCCTGCCCTTATGCATCCATCCCTTTGTCTATGAGCTGACCGCCTGTGCGTCGGTCTCCCTCAATCACGAGATTCAGGAGACGCTCTGGATCCCGCTGCGGCTCTTTGCCGATCCCGCCTGCCGGGAGGCGATCAGCGTGCCGGACGATCCCCGGGGCGGCGAACTGCCCGCCTGCCGGTATCAGGGACGGGTGGTCTGGGGACTGAGTCTCAAAATGCTCGACGATTTGCTCGCGCCGTGGCGGCTGTCCGGGCACGCGCCTGAAAAGGCGAAGCCCGCCGGAGAGTGTTTCGGGGAAGGGGGCGATGGCTCGGTGAAACAGGTGTGAAACGGAGGCGGTCTTTCCGCCCTAAACGCTGGAAGTCCACGCATTGTTCCGTAAGGTGTTCCAAGACTTGCCCTTGGACCATGCACCAGCACTACGCCCCGATCGTCCGGATGCGCGCCTCGCCTGAAAGAGAGCCATCACGACGCCTGGAAACCCCAGGCAAGAGGTCTGCGGCGGCGTGTTATTCGAATTCCACATGCACCGCTTTTCGATCCTGATCCTTGCCGTTGCCCTGTGGGTCGCGCTTCCGAGAAGCGTCGGGGCCGGTAAAGGCGTCAGCTATAAGTTTCAGCATTACAAGGAGGGAGATGATCGCGTGGATGTGATCGCGCACTACGCGTCGGCGCAGGTCGACCTCTCCACCGCCGCGAAGCTCTCGATCGTCGGGCTCGTCGATGTCATAACGGGAGCAACACCGACCGGCGCCACACCGGATGAAGGCTCCGAGCAGGTGCCGCTCGCCCGGCTCGAGGATACACGCTATGCGGGGATGGTGGATTTCGAGCATGCCATCGGTGATGGCGCGATCCGCGCCGAGTATGCCTACAGCCACGAGTCCGATTACATTTCGAACGGCTTATCCATCGGGCTCAGCCACGATTTCAACAAGCGGAACACGACGGTCCGTTTGCAATTCGCCTACACGGATGATGATATTCAGCCGGGATTTTTCGATACACCGCGCAACAAGTTGTCACGCGACCTGCTGGTTGGCATCACTCAGCTGTTGGGGCCGAATACCGTCATCACGGCCAATCTGTCCTACGGGAACATCGATGGGTATCTGTCGGATCCCTACAAGATCGTGTCAAAAACGGTCGAAATCGTGCCGGGCTTTCCGCTGAAGCTTTCGTTCCCGGAAAACCGTCCCGATCATCGGGAAAAGTGGGTGGGTTACCTCGAGGGCCAGCACATGTTCGAAGCCGTTCGCGGATCGATCGACGTCTCCGGCCGCTATTACACGGACGATCACGGCGTGGACAGTGGCACCCTCGAAGTCGCCTGGTTCCAGCGGTTCGGAGAGCGCTGGATCGTGCGGCCGTCCCTGCGCTGGTATCGGCAGAGCGCGGCCGATTATTATCATTTCGATCTGGA
>RFJS01000255.1 GCA_003694825.1 Verrucomicrobiota bacterium
CCCGGACTATCATCCGATGAAGTGGCGGGCGTGGTACGACTTCGGCACGGGCAGCCTCGGGGACATGGGCTGCCACATTCTCGATCCCGCCTACTGGGCGCTGGACCTCGGGCATCCGACCGTGGTCGAGGCGACCTCGACCCACTGGCAGCCGGAGGTCGCGGCGGAGACCTATCCGCGGGCCTCGATCGTGCGTTACGAATTCCCGGCGCGAGGCAAGCGGCCGCCGGTGAAGCTGACCTGGTATGACGGGCGGTTGCTCCCGCCGATCCCCGAGGAGCTGGAGCCGGGGCGTAAGCTGCCCGCGAGCGGCGCGCTGTTGATCGGCACGAAGGGCGTGATCATGCACGGGTCGCACGGTGCGAGCGGCATGCGGATCATCCCCGAGGAGAAGATGCGCGCCTACAAGCGTCCGCCGAAGACTATCCCGCGCGTCGAGGGCGGCCAGGGCGGCCACGAGCGCGACTGGATCCGCGCCTGCAAGGACGGTCGGCCGGCGAGTTCGAATTTCGAATACGGTGCCGGGCTTACGGAGATGGTGCTCCTCGGTGTCGTGGCGATCCGGGTGAAGGATCAGCGCCTTTATTGGGACTCGGAGAAATTCGAGTTCAGGAACAACGCCGAGGCCAATGCGCTGGTGCGGCCGTCGTATCGCGACGGTTGGACGCTGGCGTGAGGTCCGGCGAGCGGACTTTGCTGAAAAACGGGACGGCCCGGAGGCACTGCTTCCGGGCCGTTTGCCGTTGTCAGAGAATTTCCATGACGTTTTCGGGAGGGCGGCCGAGCGCGGCGCGATCCCCGTGCACGACGATGGGCCGCTCGAGCAGGGCGGGGTGTTCGGCGAGGATTTTCGCCCACTCGGTGCGGGAGCGCTCATCGCGCCGGGAGAGGCCGAGTTCGCGGGCGAGCGGTTCCTTGAAGCGGACGGCGACTCGCGGATCGTCGCCGAGGCAGCGCAGCAGCGTGCTGATCGTGCGCCGGGAGGGCGGGTTGTCCAGGTAGTGGATGATTTCCGGCTCGATGCCGCGCTCGCGCAGGAGGGCAAGCGTCTGGCGGCATTTGCTGCAGCGGGGATTGTAGTAGATGCGCGTTTTCATGGCAGGGCGGTGGGCGAAAAGAAAATGGGGCGGATCCACCGCCCGGCAAGCGAATGCGCGATGGGCGCGGAAAGGCGGGCGGGGCAGGCGTATGGCCTGCCCCGCGAGAATTCACGAGGTGGCGGCGGGTTCCGCTTCGTCGATCGGTTCGCCGGCGGGCAGGTTTTCGAGCGATTCGAACTGGTCTTCCGCGAGCCGGATCTCCTGCAGGGCGAGGTGGAAGGCGAGGGTGGATTCCGCGCCCTGGTTGAGGTTGATCCGGTCGATGTGCAGGCCGTCGGAGCAGCCGCCGGTGGTCGGATCATACATGGAGATGCCGAGGTCGTTGTTGCCGAGGAACCAGTCGAAGGCGCGGTGGGCCTCGCGCATCCAGAATTCATCGCCGGTGGCGCCGTAGGCTTCGATGCAGGCTGAGACGGTGGCGTGCGCCTCGATCGGCTGCTGGTCGAATTTCGCGCGCTGGCCGCCGCGCGGATAGAAGCCGTTGGAACCGATGGGCCGGAAGTGGCCCTCCTCGGCGGTCTGCACGCCGACGAGCCAGCGCAGGGATTTCAGGCCGATCTCGAGCGCCTCGGGATGGTTCATCCACCGCCCGGAGAGGATGAGCGCGTGCGGCAGCCGGGCATTGGCGTAGGCGAGGATGTCCTCAAACCAGGGCCAGTCCTCGGAAGCGAATTTCCGGTAGCGGGCAATGAGCCGTTCGGTGAGCGTCCGGCGCATGAGGTTGGCGACGCGGTCGCCGCTGAAGCGGCGGAAGTATTCGTGGATGCCGATGAGCGAGAACGCCCAGGTGCGGGGGGCGTCGGTGTTTTCGACGGCGGGCAGCGCGCGGGAGAAGAGCTGGGTGGCCCATGCCCCGAGCGAGGCGTCGTTGGTGCGCCCGGCACACGCGCCGAGCGCCCAGAGGGTGCGCCCGTGCGAATCCTGCGAGCCGCACTCTTCGAGCCAGCGGCGATCGAAGCTCATGAAGTTGCGGAAGCGGCCCGTTTCCGGCACGAAGGCGTGGTTGAGGAACGCGGCATAGGCGTGCATGGCGCGTTTCAGCTCCGGGGTGAGATCGCCGGTTTGCTCGAGCAGCACCGTGAGCAGCAGGGCCCGGGCGTTGTCGTCGGTGCAGTAGCCCTCGGCGAAGTTGGGCAGGGTATAGGTGGCGTGCTGGAAGATGCCCGTGGAGTCGGAGAGCGTGAGGATGTGGTCGAACTTCGGCGTCGGGAGCCGTCGCGGCTGGGTGTCGACGGTGGGGATGCTCAGCCGGGCCGCCTCGCCGGCGATGTGCTGGGCGCGGGCGCGGCTGAAGCTCTCCATGAACTGGTGGGAGATGTGTGACCAGGTCATCTCGCGCCCCATGAGGTAGGCCTGCTTGCGCATGGCGTTGCGGCGCACGTCGTCCTTGAACAGGGCGATCAGTTCGCGCGCGATGGCGTCGGAGTCGCGGAAGGGCACGAGGACGCCGCGGCCGTCCGCGAGCAGCTCCTCGGCGTGCCAGTAGGGCGTGGAGACCACGGCCTTGCCGCATCCAAAAGCGTAGGACAATGTGCCCGAGGTGATCTGGGCGGGATTCAGATACGGCGTGATGTAGACATCCGCGGCGCCGATGAACTCCGTCAACTCGCTGAGTTCGACGAAGCGGTTGTAGAAGGCGACATGCTTGTCGACGCCGAGGTCGGCGGCGAGGCGCTCGAGGCCGAGGCGATAGGTTTCGCCCTGCTGGGCGACGATGTGCGGGTGGGTCGCGCCGAGAACGATGTAGACGAGGTTGGGGATCTCTTTGACCACCTTCGGCAGGGCGCGGATGACGTATTCGATGCCTTTGCCCGGAGAGAGCAGGCCGAAGGTGAGCAGCACGTTTTTCCCCTCGACGCCGAACTGGTCCTTGTAGAAGGCCGGGTCGACGAAGGGCATGTCCGGGATGCCGTGCGGGATCACGTCGATGCGCTCGGGATCGATACCATAGATGCGGGTGAGCATGTCTCGTGCCCGCTCCGTCATGACAATGAAGCGGGCGACGAGCCTGGCCATCTCGCGCATGACGCGGGCCTGGTCGGCGTTGGGCTTTTCCAGGACCGTGTGCAGGTGGGCGACGACGGGGATGCGCAGATGCTTGAGGAAGGCGAGGATGTGGCTGCCCGCCGGTCCGCCGAAGATGCCGAATTCGTGTTGGAGGCAGACGACTTCGGTGTTGCTGAAATTGAGGAAGTCGGCGGCCCGCCGGTAGCTCTCGATGTCTTTTTCAGCGATCTCGAAGTGCACCTCCGGCGGGTAGTCGTAGCCCTGGTCGCGGTCGTTGACGGCGATCACTTTGCAGTCGACGCCCCGGCCGACGCCGGTGAGGCAGTGGTGGACATCGTGGGTAAAGGTCGCGATGCCGCATTTGCGTGGCAGGTAGTCGCCCACGAGGGCGATGCGTTTCACGAGGGTGTCTTTTTTCAGCATCGGTGTGTATCGGGTGAAAGGTTACTTTTCGGTGAGGGCGGCGAGCAGCTCGTCGAGGTCGACGGTGGCGAAGCCTGAACACTGGTCGCTCATGGCGTAGGGGAGGATGAGCTTGCCGGCATGGACGATGCCGCCGCACGAATAGACGACGTTGGGCACATAGCCCTCGCGCTCATTCTCGGTCGGTTCGAGCAGTGGTTTGCGCAGGCGGCCGATGACGAGGGAGGGATCTTCGAGATCGAGCAGGACCGCGCTGATGACATAGCGGCGCATGGGCCCGACGGCGTGGGTCAGCACGAGCCATCCCGCTTCGGTCTCGATCGGTGATCCGCAGTTGCCCAGCTGGACGAATTCCCAGGGTTCGGTCGGACGCATGAGCACCTGTTTCTCATACCAGAAGTGCAGCATGTCCGAATACATCAGGTAGATGTTTTCGCCATCCTGCCGCGAGAGCATGGCGTAGTGGCCGTTGATGCGGCGCGGGAACAGGGCGAGGCCCTTGTTGCGCACTTCCGGGCCGTTGAGGGTGCTGATGCGGAATCTCAGGAAGTCGGTGGTTTCGAGGATCTGCGGGAGGATGACGTTGCCGTCGAAGGCGGTGTAGGTCGCGTAGTAGGTGCGGGTGCCGTCGTCGTCGGTGAAGAGCACGAAGCGGGCGTCCTCGATGCCGCGGCTCTCGGCGTCGGTGTAGGGGAAGATGACGCGTTCGGAGTAGCGGCTGTCGGGGCGGAAGCAGATCTCGTAGTTGGCCCGGGCGAGGGCGCGCATGCCCTGGGCGATCGATGCGGCCTCGGCGCCGAGGCTGCGATTGCGGCGCAGGGTGGTGGTGAGCAGGGCGTCGAGCTCCGCCCAGGTGAATTCCTCGCCGAGCTGGCTGAGAATGCTCGTGGCGAAGCCATGGAGCAGGCCCAGCTCGGAGAGCTTTCGCTCAAAGAGAGGCTTGTTGTAGACGGGGTTGGGGTGGGCGCGGGCGGCGGTGACGTAGCGCGTCGGTGGATTCAGGGTGATTTCGCCCGCCGCGTCGATCGTGCCGGTGCGGAAGGCGATGGAGGAGATGTGCCCCTCGCCGACGGCGCGAAGGCTGAGGACGAAGCGGAGACTGCCCTCGGGAAGGCCGGACTGATCCGGGTGCGGCACGATCGAGGGGTTGAACAGGGCGGCGGCCTCCAGCGCGTATTCCTGGGTGAGGTAGGCGCCGATGAGCATGCGGCGCTCCCGCGTGAGCGGGTGGTCGGTGAGGAGAAATTCGCGCACCTCCTCGAAACGTTCGAGCAGGTAGTCCTCCAGGTCGATGTGCCGGTTGGCGAAGTGCTGCAGCACGTTGCGGCACTCGCGTGCCGCTTCGCGGTCCGTGAGGGTCGCCACGCGGGCGACGATGCGCATGATGCGCCCCGAGTCTTTCAAATCGAACGGGCGAAAAAAGACCCGGGTGGGATCGGGACGGAGGATGATGTCGTTGCGTTTGACGTTCATCGGCTTGGGCGGATTGGGCGCCCGGCCTGTTGCGATGAACCTCGGCGCCCGATCGGTTGGCCCCGAGTGACTGCGAAACGGACTGTCGCCATGAACTTCATTGCATCAGGCCGGTAGCACGGTCGGAAAACTGGTCTTTGCGGTCGGTCTTGCCGGGCGGCGCGCGTCGGGGCGGCAGGATACGTCCGGCGCAGCGCTTCCCGGATGGCCGGAAGCATGAGCGGCCGGGGGGCGCCACGCAAGCAGGATGCCAGTTTTCCTGATCTCTAACTTTCGGAAAATCAGCAGGTTGTGCGCGGGAAGGAATCTTGGGGTTGTGCCATCATGTCCCGAGGCGGGCAAGGGTGTCCCGGGACAGCGTTGCTTCGCCGCTCAGCGGTCTTTTCCGAGACGCCGCCGGACGGCCGCTGCGTAGGCCGCGACGGGCGCGATGGCGAGGATGGTCACCGCCACAAGAAAGATCATGGTGTGCGCGTCGAGGTGGGGATTGGCGAGCATCTCCCGGGCGATCGCGTCGTTGGCGTGTCGGGCGATGGCGATCGGGCCCTCGGCGGCGGTTTTCGCCAGGGCGAAGCCGTATCCCTGCGCGGTCTCCCAGCCGAGCGCCGACATCGAGGCCCACGCTCGATAGCCGATCGCCACCGCGCCAAGGGCGATGGCTCCGACGCCGATCGAGCCGAGCCCGACCAGGCCCAGGCCGACCGCGCCGAAGCTGACGAGGCCGACGGAGACCGCGCCCACCGCGATCCCGCCCGCGGCGAATCCTCCCCAGGCAAAGAGAATGCCGATCGCCCGATCGCCGCCGGCGATCCATCCGATGACCGGCGGATCACCGGCGTCGGGCGTCGCGAAGCGGATGTGCACCAGGGGGAGGCCGAGGAGTCGCCAGCCGCTCACATACTCGCCGCTTCGCGATCGCCTCTGGTCGGCCGGGGCCCGAAAGCGCTCGGGCCGGCGCGCGCGCTCGGCGGAACGCAGCTCGCGGGACTGGCGCAGGAGGCGCCAGAAGAGCAGGGGCCAGCCGATGGAAAATCCCACCACGATGGCCTGCACGCTCCAGGCGAGCGGGACCTGCAGGTCTGGCCATCGCAGCGCGGCCTCGCGGCCGCCGAAAAGCACGCCGACCAGCCCGGCGAAGAGCGCGAAGACGATGATTACCAGGCGCACGACGGCCCGGCGTTCGCGGCCGGTGCGGGCCTGGTCGAGACCCGCCCGCAGGGCCAGCAGCGTGGAAACGGCGCCGGAGAGCGCCGCCAGCCAGGCCGCCGCCCCGGTCGACTTCGTGGCGGCGGCGGCCTTGGCCGCGATCCCGCCAGCGGCGGCGGCCCGGGCCGGTGGTGGCAGCGCGGCGATCGAGGCCAGCACGCCGGCGGTGAAGACGCGGCCGGGCGTGCTGCGCACCAGCGCGCCTTCGACGAAGCGCAGGACGCGCTCCTGGAGGAGCTTGCGGCCGCGGTGAAGACGCTGTTTCACGGCATCCTCGCTGAGGTCGAGGGCGACGGCGACGTGCTCGACCGAACGGTGTTCGCGGTAGTAGAGCACCAGCGGTTCCCGGTAGGTTTCGGGGAGCTGGGCGAGGGCGTGCCAGAGAATCGTTTGCTCCTCGTTGGACATGGCATGGGATGGGGCGGAGGTGTCGGCGGCGGTGATCGCGTGGGCGTGCTCATCGATATCCGCAGCCTGGTGGGTGGGGGCGCGCGCCTCGCGGCGGCGCAGGCGGCCGATGCGGTGCCGGAGGATCCCGCAGAGCCACGGGCGGAATTTCTCCGGCGAGCGCAGCTCACCGAGGCGTTGCCAGGCGATCACGAACGCCTCCTGGGCGAGGTCTTCGCTGGCGGGGATCGAGCCGGTGGCGGTGTAGGCGAGCGAGCAAAGCAGCCGCTGGTAGCGCTCCACCAGGCGGGAAAAGGCCGTGCGGTCCCCGTCGAGGCAGGCCGCCACGAGATCCGCGTCCGTGGTCGTATCGATCGGAGACATGGAGGGAGGATGGTGCATCATGCTTGAGAGGCAAGTGCCCGGACCGGCACGTCCGGTGACAAAAATTTTCCCGGGGGCGGATCGGGGCGCGTTCGGGGGCGGCTTTGTCCGCGAGGGCCGGGGCGCCCCCGAACGGGAGGCGCCGGGCCCGCCGGGCGCGCTCTTAATTGATTGAGAGGGTCGGCATTTGCGGCGGGCGGGGCCAGCGGCTACGCGCCTTCCGCGTGATGAACTCGCCACTGCGGACCCATCCTCTCATGAAGCCTGCGCGCGTGCTGCCCCGGCTGCTCGCGCCACTGATCCTCTTTGCCATGAATACCTCCCGCCTTCCGGCCGAATTCGAATGGCTCGACACGAGCCTTCCGCTCGAGAAACGCGCCGATGCCCTGATCGCCGAGATGACCCTCGAGGAAAAGGCGTCGCAGATGCTCGACTACAACAAGGGCCTGCCCCGGCTCGGCATCCCCGAATACAACTGGTGGAACGAGGCACTGCACGGAGTCGCCCGCAATGGCCGGGCCACGGTCTTCCCGCAGGCGATCGCGCTCGCCGCGACCTTCGATGTGGATCTCGCCCACCGCGTGGCCACGGCGATCTCCGATGAGGCGCGGGCGAAATTCGCCATCGCCCAGGCCATGGGCAACCGCAGCAAGTATGCCGGCATCACGTTCTGGACGCCCAACATCAACATCTTCCGCGATCCCCGCTGGGGACGGGGACAGGAGACATACGGCGAGGATCCCTGGCTGACCTCGCGCATCGGCGTCGCCTTCGTGCGTGGACTCCAGGGCGATGATCCGCGCCACCTCAAGGTCGCCGCCTGCGCGAAGCACTACGCCGTCCACTCCGGCCCGGAGGCGCTGCGCCACGAGTTCGATGCGGTCGTCTCCCGGCGCGACCTCTACGAGACCTACCTCCCGGCTTTCGAGGCGCTCGTGCGCGAGGCCCATGTCGAGGCGGTGATGGGCGCCTACAACCGCGTCTATGGCGAGTCCGCCTCGGCCAGCCGTTTCCTGCTCACCGAGATCCTCCGTGAGCGGTGGGGCTTTCGCGGACACGTCGTCTCCGACTGCGGCGCGATCAACGACATCTGGAAACATCACAAGATCGTCGATACGCCGGAGGAAGCGTGCGCCCTTGCCATCAAGGCGGGGCTCAACCTCAACTGCGGGAGCGCCTTCCGGCATCTCACCAGCGCCGTCCGGAAGGGGCTGCTCACCGAGGCGGAAATCGACGCGGCGCTGAAACCACTCATTCTCACCAAACTCAAGCTCGGCTTCTTCGATCCGCCGGAGGAAAATCCGTGGAGCCGGATCGATCCATCCGTTGTGTGCTCGCCGGAGCATGTCGCTCTCGCCCGCGAGGAGGCGGCCAGGGCCATCGTCGTCGCGAAAAACCGCAACGGTGTCCTGCCGCTACCGAAGGATATTCGCTCACTTTACGTGGTGGGGCCACAGGCGGCCAGCGGCGATGTCCTGCTCGGCAACTACTACGGCATGTCGGGCAGTTCGGTGACCATTCTCGACGGCATCGTGGAGCGCGTGAATCTCGGCTCGACGGTCCTCTACAAGCCCGGCCAGCTTCCGTATCACGAAAACCCGAACCCGATCGACTGGTGCACCGGGGAGGCGATGACGCTTGGCGACGCGGTCGTCGCCGTCGTCGGCATCGACAGCCGCTGGGAGGGCGAGGAGGGCGACGCCATCGCTTCGCCGACGATGGGCGACCGCGTGGACATCGGTCTGCCGCCCATGCAGCTGGAGTTCCTGCGCAAGCTGCGGGCGGTCAACGACAAGCCGCTCATCGTGGTGGTCACCGGGGGCAGCCCGATGGCCATTCCGGAGGTCATGGACTTCGCCGATGCCGTGCTCTTTGTCTGGTATCCCGGCCAGGAGGGCGGACGCGCCGTCGCCGACGTCCTCTTCGGCGATGTCAATCCGGCCGGACGGCTTCCCTTCACCGTGCCTTACTCCGTGGATGATCTTCCGCCTTTCGAGGACTACTCGATGCGCGGGCGCACCTACCGCTACATGGAGAAAGAGCCGCTGCTGCCCTTCGGCTTCGGATTGAGCTACACCCGCTTCGCCTATGAGCGTATCGAGATCTCAGGTGCGGAAATCGCCGCCGATGGAACCCTCGAAGCCAGGGTGACCGTGCGCAATGTCGGTGAGCGCGATGGCGATGAGGTCGTCCAGCTCTATCTCGAGCAGCCGGGCGCCGGGGAGACTGCGCCGCTGCGCAAGCTCGTCGGCTTCGAACGGATCCATCTCCGTGCCGGTGAAACGGCGACGGTGCGTTTCGAGCTGGGCGAACAGGCGTTGCGGCAATTCACGGAAGAGGGCGAGCCGGTCGTTCGGGCCGGCGACTACACGCTGCATGCGGGTGGAGCGGTTCCCATCCCGCGGTCGGTGGCCCTCGGTGCCCCCGAACCGGTGACGGCGCACTTCCGCGTGCGTTGAGAGACGCTTCCGGCAGGAGCTTTCGAGAGCGCGGCGTCAACAGCCGCGCTCTTTTTTTGTCGAGTCCGCGGGCGTGCCGTGTAAGGGTTGTCGCGGGCAGGGGCATCGACGTCCTCGAATGAAAGGAGAGAGACAATGCCCGAAGAAAAGAAAGACAACCCGCCTGAACCGCTCGGAGCCGAGCGCAATGGCGAAAAGCAACGGTGCCGGGTGATCCGCCTCGGGGTGGTGATCGGCAATGACGAAAACATCCGCGGCGCCACCGAATGGATCGTGGCGCGGGCGCGCGAACTCGTCGGGCCATTTCACCTGTGGCGCGACCGCACTTCGCGCGATCCGCTCGATTCGTTTCGCGACTACGACATCACGGACGGGCGGCGACGCGCGCGGGGCAACCGCCGCTATCGCTTGAACACCGGGGAGACCGGCCTCGGGTTCGATGGACTCCTGCGGGAACTTCAGAACTGTCGGGGGCGTATCGAGGAACTGGTGATCTTTCACCACGGCGAGTCCGTCGAGGAGGCGGTTGTCGCCGAGCGGGTGGCGATGATCTTTCGGGCGATTCAGGTGCCGGTCTGCCGGGTCGTGTGGTGGGCGTGTTTCGCCTCTGTGCAGCTCGACGTGGAACGGGACGGCGCGGTGGATTTCATGATGCGCAGCCTTGGGCGGCAGGCGCGGTGCCGGCCCTGCGGATGTCGCGGGCCGGTGGAACTGATCTGGCCGACCGAGGGGCGCAGCCATCTCTCGGGCAGCTCCGGCCGCGGGGTGCCGCAGACGGGCGACGGGAAGGTGCTGCGGGCCCGCTGGGGCTACCGGCATCCGGATGGCACGCTGCGCCTCGAGCCGCCGGTCGGTGTTTCCCCGCATCCGCCGCCGGAGCCGGATGCGAGAGAGCCCGATTACGGTCGCCCGCCCGAGCGCGTGAACGGCACCGTGCTCGGCGTCCCGGTCGG
>RFJS01000256.1 GCA_003694825.1 Verrucomicrobiota bacterium
ACTGACGGCCCGCCTGAGCGCGATGGAGATCGTGGAGGGGTCGCAGGTCAATCTGCCGATCGCCGTGCTGATCTGGCTGATGATCTACCCGATGATGCTCAAGGTCGATTTCGCGGGGATCCGCGATGTGGCCCGGAGGCCGAAGGGGCTGGCGGTGACGTTGTTTGTCAACTGGCTGGTCAAGCCGTTCAGCATGACCGTGTTTGCGTGGCTGTTTCTGAAGGTCATCTTCGGCTCGCTTATCGCTCCGGAGGTGGCGCGGCAGTACACGGCTGGCCTCATCATCCTCGCGGCGGCGCCGTGCACGGCGATGGTCTTTGTCTGGAGCTATCTGACCGATGGCGACCCGGCCTACACGCTGGCGCAGGTGGCGCTCAACGACCTCATCATGCTCGTGGCCTTTGCACCCATCGTGATGTTTCTGCTCGGCGTGGCGGAGGTCGTCATCCCCTCGAAGGTGCTGGTGACGTCCGTCGTCGCGTTCATCGTGATACCGCTTGCGGCGGGCTTTCTTTCGCGGCAGGTGCTGGTCCGGGCGAAGGGCGTCGAGTGGTTTGAGACGCAATACCTCGCGCGCTTTCATCCGGTCACGGTGGTGGCGTTGCTCGCCACGCTGACGCTTATTTTCGCCTTTCAGGCCGAGAACCTCGTGACGCAGTGGTTCGCGGTCGTCCTCATCGCGGTTCCGATTCTCGTGCAGGTCTACTTCAACAGTGGCCTGGTCTACATGCTGATGCGGTTGTTCAAAGTGCCGCACAACATTGCCTCACCGGGTGCGTTGATCGGGGCGAGCAACTTTTTCGAACTCGCGGTGGCCGTGGCGATCACGCTTTTCGGCCCGACTTCGCCCGCCGCGCTGGCCACGGTGGTGGGCGTCCTCGTCGAGGTGCCGGTGATGCTCTCGGTGTGTCGCTTCTGTGTTCAGTCGCGCGGTTGGTACAGCCGTTCGGTGGAAACGGCGTCCTGACCGGTCGCGCCCGGCGTTCGCGGATCGAGCGCGGGGTGTTAGCGAGGCTTCGTGAGCGTCTCGAGCGCGGTGAGTTGGTGCCACGCCTCGTCTCGCGAGGCACCGCACATGTCTTCTGTTGGCCGGAGGCTGACGCAAAAAGCCGGACGTTCGGGCCGGCCGAAAAGCGCGCACCGAAAGTCCGGCAGCAGTTGAACGCACGGGATGCCGGCGGGTTTTCCCTGAGGCATCCCGGGGATCGGCGAGCGGATCGACGGCGCGATACAGCAGGCTCCGCATTGCGGACGACATTCCATGGCGATGAGATAGGCCGGTGAACGAACGTCGCCCGCGAACGAAGGATAGTTACGCTTCCTCGTCGGGCGGATTGACCGCCTTGAACACCGCGGCGGCCGCAGCACCCGCAGCCAACTCGCCTACGAGGTAAATCCAGATGTTCGGCCACGCGGCGAGACCGAGCGACGAGATGCCGACCGCCACCGCGGGGTTGAATGCACCTCCGGAAACACCGCCCACGGCAAACGCGCCGACGACGACCGTGAAGCCGATGGCCAGGCCGTAGAACGAGTTGCCCGAGGTCCCCCTCGCCGTGGCCACATTCAGCACCACGTAGCAGAGCGCGAAGGTGAAGAGAAACTCGGCGAGAAGCGAAGGCCCGACCGCCAGCGTCATCGCGCTCACCGCGGCCATGGCGTCGCCCTTGAGGTATCGCACGGCCAGCGAGGCGACGATCGCGGCGATGACCTGGGAAACCCAGTAGGCGACCGCATCCTTGGCGGGACACGCGCCGCGGAGCATGGCGGCAAGCGTGACGGCCGGGTTGTAATGCCCGCCGGAGATGTGCCCTCCGGCGAAAACCATGATCATCAGCGAGCAGCCGATCGCGATGGGCGCGAGGTTGCCCGCGCCGGGCGCGATGACGGTCATGCCGACGGTGAACACGAGGAAGAAGGTGCCGATGAATTCGACGATGTATTTTTTCATTGGGGACGCTGTGTTGTGTTTGGGATAGGAGAGGGCGATATTGATGCGGGATTGGCCCTGGCGCCACAAGAAAACGTGCCCGCCCTGTCAGTTGCGCGGCCTGAGATGGATACCGTGGCGCTCCCGGAGTAACGCCGCGGTTCGGGCGACTTCGGCCTCCTGGGTCTCCTCGCTCCAGCCCAGGGCCGCGGCGACGATGCTGGCCGTTTTCTGCAACGAGGCTTCGTCGAGGCGTCCGAAAAGCGCGAGGTGGCTGCGGCGAAGCACAAGGTCGTCGAGGTGCACCACCGCCTCGTGTCGCGCGAGATAATCGAGCTCGCCTGCGAGATAGTCGGCCACGGGTTCCCTTGCAGCTGGCCCGGCGCCAGCGATGTGCGCAGCGAGGCGTCCCGCGGTCGTGCCGTAGCGCGCGAAAAGGTGGGTACAGGTTTCGCGCGGCAGGCCGGTGCGCGATGCGATGTCGTCGATCCGGCGGGCGCGGGCGTCGTCTGTTGGCGGAAAATCGCGGCCACCGCCGATCGGAAGCTCCGTGGACGATGCTCGCCGCGACTTGCCCAACACCGCCAGCGCGCGATCGGCGACTTGCTCGGAAAACGCCCGAAACGTCGTCCACTTGCCGCCGACGAGTGAGAAAACCGGATACGGCCGCCCGGCCGAGGCCGGCGTTTCGTGGCACGCGTGATCGCGGCTGATCGTGCCGGGGGAGCCGGAGTTGCTGCGGGGCAGGGGACGCACCCCGCAGAAACGGGCCACGACCTGTTCGGGCCGAATCTCGATCGAGGGAAAGACCTGGCGGGCGGCCGAGCGCAGGTAGTCAAACTCATCCGCCTCGCATACCGCCGCATCCGGATCATCGGTGCGAATGTCCGTTGTGCCGAGCAGGACGCGGTCGCACCAGGGCAGCAGCAGGCAGATGCGTCCGTCGTCGTTTTCATAAAACAGCTCCGAGCCGCCGAGTTGCTCGAGCAGGGCAGGGTGGTCGAGCACGAGATGGGAGCCACGGGTGCCGCCGATGAATTGTGAGTGGATGCCGAGCGTGTGGTTGGTGCGGTCGATCCATGCGCCGGTGGCATTGATGACAATCGAGGGCGATACGCTGTGCATGGAGCCCGTGGTGACGTCCCGGAGGATGACCTGTCCGTCATCGGCGCCCTCCACCGCGCGGTAGTTCAGGGCTCGGCATCCGTGAGAGGTTGCCAGTGCGTCGCCGATGACCTCGAGGCACAACCGCTCCGGGGCGGGATTCCAGGCGTCGAAGTAGCAGGCGGAACCAAGGGCGGCCGGGTTCAGCTTCGGGTGCCGGGCAAATGTCTCGGCCCGTCCGCGGATCCGCGGCGCGGGCAGCATGCCGGAGTCGCGGGCAGCATGCCGGAGTCGCGGGCAGCATGCCGGAGTCGCGGGCGAAGCGGTTGTAAAGTGCCAGGCCGACGCGGATCGCCCACAGGCCCCGACGGTCAGGTCGGCCCCCGAGGCGGAGGAATTTTCGCGCGGCATTCCCGAAGCCGGAGAATCGCCGGAAAACCGGGATCACGGTTTCGAGCGGAAAGACGGCGTGAGGTGCGTTGCGCAGCAACCGGTTTCGCTCCCGAAGCGCCTCGCGCACCAGCCGGAACTCGCCATTTTCCAGGTAGCGCAAGCCCCCGTGAATCATGCGCGAGGAGGCGCAGGTTGCGCCGGCGGTGAAATCGGCCTTGTCGACGAGCAGCGCGTCGATGCCGTTGATGGCCAGTTCCCGGAGAACGCCGGCCCCGTTGATGCCGCCGCCGATGATCAGCACCGAAACCGCGGGCGAGCGGGCCAGCCAGGCCCGTGTTTCAGCGCGCCGAAAAGGGAAGGGCGTGGGATTGGGTTCGACGGCGGTCATGGACGGATTCAAGCATGTTGCGCGCGTGGGATTCGTCCACGCCGAACCGGGAAAATTGGGATTGCCCCCTCCAGTGTGGCACGTGCATTTGGATAGCCCGCTCCCCACCTTCGTACCTCTCCCCGGTATGCTCGAAAACCTCCACTGTCCATGGCGCTGAACGAACAGGTCCGCGCCGCCAGAACACTCATTGATGTCTACCGTTATGCCGCCCGCACGTATGGCGATCGTCCGGCATTGTGTCCGCGCCTGCCGGACGGAACCTACGGCAGCATTTCGCACAAGGGGTTTTTTGAAACCGGGCTCTGTCTCGCCACGGCCCTGATCGAGCTGGGCGTAGAGGCGCGCGAACACGTCGCGATCCTCGCGGATAACCGGCTCGAGTGGGCGGTCACGGATTGTGCCGTCCTCTGTGCCGGTGCGGCCGACGTGCCTCGCGGCACGGATGTCACTCCGGCGGAGATTGACTACATCATCAACCATGCGGATGTGCGTGTGGTCTTTGTCGAGCACGCGGCCATGCTGGAGAAGTTCCACAAGTGCCGCAGCCGGGTGCCCGGTGTGACGCACGTGATCGTGATGGCGCGTGATGAGCCGTTGAACTTCGGAGCGTTGGGACTGTGGGACCTGGTGGAGCGCGGCCGCGCGTTGCGCGCGCGGGGAGACCGCCGGGCGGAGGTGCGGATGGACGCCGTTACCCCGGATGATCTTTTCACGCTCATCTACACTTCGGGCACGACGGGGCGGCCCAAGGGCGTGCAACTGACGCACGCCAACATGGTTTCGCAGATTCGCAACCTGCCCATCGAGTTCGGGACTTCGGACCGGTTGTTATCGATCCTCCCTGTCTGGCACAGTTACGAACGGGTAGGCCTGATGTTCTCGATCGCCTTTGGCGGTCCCACCTACTACACCAGCGTCCGCACGATCGCGCAGGATCTCAGGACCGTCCGTCCGACGCTCCTGCTGTCGGCGCCGAGGCTCTGGGAAAACCTCTACCAGAAGATCATCCACAACGTGCACCAGCAGAGCCGGCTCAAGCGCGCAATGTTTCGGGTGGCCTACTTTTTTTCACGGCGGTTGCGGCATTCCGCCTATTTCATCGAAGGGCGCCGCATCGACCTTGTCGGCAGGTCGCCCCTGCGGTCGTTTGTCGAGGGCTGCGGCCATGCCGTCATCTACGCCGTCCTGCTCGCGCCCTACCTCGTGATGGATGGGCTGGTCACGCGCAAGCTCCGCGCGATTCTCGGCGGCGCATTCCGAGGCACGGTTTCGGGCGGCGGTGCGCTGCCGCCGCACGTCGACGAGTTTTTCAACTACATCGGCATCCCGGTGCTTGAGGGGTATGGCCTCACGGAAACCTGCCCGGTGCTCGCGGTGCGCACCTGGAAGAAGCGCGTCATCGGCACGGTCGGCCCTCCCTGGCCGGAGACAGAGGTGCGCATCGTTGATCTGGATACCCATGAGGTTCTTTTCCCGGATCCGAAGCGAAAGGGAGGGGGGCGGGGGTTGCGTGGCGAGATCCACGTCCGCGGCCCGCAGGTGATGAAGGGATACTACAAGGATCCCGAGCTGACGGCCCGGGTGCTGCGCGACGGTTGGTTGGCCACCGGCGACATCGGGGTGATGACCTACAACGACTGCCTGCGCATCGTCGGGCGGTGCAAGGAGACGATCGTCCTGCTCAGCGGCGAGAACGTCGAACCGTTGCCGATCGAAAACAAGCTCACCGAGTCACCTTACATCGACCAGTGCATCGTCGTCGGCCAGGACCAGAAACACCTCGCCGCGCTCATCGTGACCCGGCCGGAGAACTTCGTCGATGACGGCATCCGGATCGACGATCCGGCCCAGCTTCCGGCGCATCCCGAAGTGCGCAGGATCATCGCCCGGGAAATCAAGGCGCTCGTCAACGCCCGCACCGGCTTCCGACCCTTCGAGATGATTCACGGATGGCGGATCGTGCCCAAGCCCTTTGAGCCCGGGGACGAGCTGACCAGCACCTACAAGCTCAAGCGGCATGTGATCGACGCGAAGTATTCCGCGCTGATCGCTGAAATCTACGCGGGGGCCAACCAGCGGACGTCTTCGTCGTTATGAGCGGGGCTCGGGATTGCGCGGGCAAGCCCGACCAGCGGCTGGTTCTGTTGTTTGCCGTTCTTTATTTTGCGGAAGGCGCGCCCATCGGCCTGATCTGGTGGGGGCTGCCCACGATCCTGCGGACCGCCGGGGTGGAGGTGAGCAGCATCTCCGCGTTGAGCGCCTCGCTTGTGCTGCCCTGGACGCTCAAGTTTCTGTGGGCGCCGCTGGTGGATGCGCTGCGCGGTCCGCGGTGGAATCGCCGGCACTGGATCATCGCGGCGCAAACCGGGATGGGGCTGGCGCTCGTCCCGCTGGTTTTCATCGATCCGGCGCGGCACTACGCGTGGTGGGCCGGGTTGTTGTTGGTGCACGCATTCTTCGCTGCCACTCAGGACGTCGGTATCGACGCCCTCGCGGTGGAGACGGTGCCGGCGGACAGCCGGGGCTGGGTCAATGGAGCGATGCAAGCCGGCATGCTCCTCGGGCGAAGCCTGTTCGGTGGGGTGTCCATCGTCGTGGCGGCGCGGTGGGGATTTGCGGCGGTGGTCGTGCCTTTGATTGCGGTGATCTGGGGGACGCTGGCTTTTGTGCGCTTTTCGAGCCTCGTGTCACCCGGGGGCGGCAGGAATGCGGCCGAAGACGCCGGGCAAGGTCATGCGCGGCGCGTGCTGGAGTCGCTGAAGCGGATGGTGAAAAGGCGGTCGACGTGGTACGGCGTGTTTTTTGCACTGGTCGGCGGAGCAGGTTATGAAGCGGCCGGCGGGCTTGCGGGACCCTATCTGGTCGATCACGGCGTCTCGGGGGACGCGGTGGGCGTGTTCTTTTCCCTGCCCACGGTCGCCGCGATGCTGGTCGGAGGCTTGATTGGCGGACGGGTATCGGACCGGATCGGGCGCGTGCGTTCGGTGACTGTGTTTCTGCTCTGGACGGCTGGTTGTGTCATGGCGTTGGCGTTGTTGCCGGCAGGTTTCGGGGCGGTGGCGAGGTTTGGGGTGTTGATTGCGCTCTACCTCGGGATCGGGCTGTTCACGGCCTCGTCGTATGCGCTATTCATGGACCTTTCCGACCCGGAGGCGGGCGGCACGCAGTTCAGCGCCTTCATGGCGGCGACCAATGCGTGCGAAGCGTGGGCGGTGTGGACGGCGGGACAGGTTGTCGAGCGGAGCGGCTATGGCCCGGCATTCGGTCTTCTGGCCAGCGTCTCTGCGGTCGCGGTGTTTGTGCTCGTGCCGCTTGGCCGTGGCCGCGCCCGCATCTGAACGGGGCCGGTGCTCTTCCGCGTTGCGCCGCGGGACTGTGTGCGCGTAATTCGGATCGATGTCCAATACCTTCGGCAAACTCTTTTCGATAACCACCTGGGGCGAGAGTCATGGCGGCGGCGTTGGCGTGGTCGTCGACGGTTGTCCGCCGCGCC
>RFJS01000257.1 GCA_003694825.1 Verrucomicrobiota bacterium
CAACGGCGTGCTCTTTCCCCGCAAGTTTGACGGCAAGTTTCTCATGCTCAGCCGTCCGTCGGACACCGGGCACACGCCCTTCGGCGACATTTTCGTGAGCGAGAGCCCGGACATGGTTTACTGGGGCCGCCACCGGCACGTCATGAGCAAGGGGAGCGGCTCGCGCTGGTGGGAGACCACCAAGATCGGCGCGGGGCCCTCGCCGATCGAGACGAGCGAGGGCTGGCTGCTGTTCTATCACGGTGTCACCACCACCTGCAACGGATACGTCTACGCCATCGGCGCGGCGCTGCTCGATCGCGACGAGCCGTGGAAGGTCATCGCGCGCTGCGGTGAACCGCTTCTCAATCCGGAGGCGCCCTACGAACTCACGGGATTCGTGCCGGGCGTCTGCTTCCCGGTCGGTTGTCTCTGCGATGCGGCGACGGGCCGGCTCGCCATCTACTATGGCGCCGCGGATACGTTTACGGCGTTGTGTTTCGGGCAGGTCGACGAGATCGTCCGTTTCGTGAAAGAAAACTCGGTCGTCTGACCGGATAGCGATCCGACTCCACGCCGTGCCCGAAGAGACCCCGCCCTCCATCGATCCCGCCAGCCCCGGCGCGGCCGCCGCTGATGCCGCCGCGCCAGCCGCCACCGCCGCCGAAGACCGGGTGCCGGTGCTGCAGAAGATCATCTACGGCATGGGCACTGCCAACGACATGTGGGGCAACTGGCTCTACCCGAGCATGGTATGGCCGGTCTTCAATATCTTCCTGCACGTCAATCCGGCGCTCATCAGCACCGCGTTGATGATCAACCGCCTCGCCGACGCCGTGTCCGATCCGTTCTTCGGCTGGCTTTCGGACAACACCCGCAGTCGCTGGGGGCGGCGCCGGCCCTACATCCTCGTCGGCTCCATTCTTTCCGGGCTCACCCTGCCGTTGCTCTTCTTCGTGTCCCCGGGGTGGAGCGAGCAGGCCTACTTCTGGTACATGGTGATCTCCTCGTCGATCTTCATCACGATCGTGAGCTGTTTCAACATGCCCTACCAGAGCCTCGGGGCGGAACTCACGCCGGACTATCACGAGCGCACGAGCGTCTTTTCCTACAAGAGCGCCATCCAGAAAATCGCCGAGATCGGCACGTTTTTCGCGGCGGCCTTCATCACGCTGAGCTGGTTCAACGATCCGGATACAGGCGAGCCCGACATGCTCCAGGGCGCCCGCGTCTATACGATGATCCTCGGCGCCATGATGATCGTGATCGGGGTGCTGCTCTTCGTCTTCGTGCGCGAGCGCTACTACGACAAGCTCGTCGCCAGGAAGCAGACGAAAGTCAACATCGCCGAAACGATCTGGAAGACGCTGCAGTGCCGCCCCTTCAGGGCGCAGCTCGCCATGGCGCTCTCCTACGGCCTGGGCACGAGCATGATTGGCACGCTCGGCTACTACATGACCGTCTACTACGTCTGCGGCAGCGACGTGGCCCTCGGGTCGAAATGGAACTTCGCGATGGGCATCTCCAGCATGGTGCTGGGATTTGCCGGGGTGCCGGTATTCGCTTGGCTGGCACACCGGCTGGGCAAGCGGCACGCGATGATGGTGGCCCAGGTGGCGGGCATCCTCGTGTATATCTCCACCTGGTGGACCTACAACCCCGACTATCCGGCGCTGCAGCTGCTCGCCTCGGGATCGATCGCCTTCATCGCCTCCGCCTTCTGGATGCTCTACGGATCGATCGGTGCGGATGTCATCGACTACGATGAGCTCGAGTCCGGCAAGCGTCGCGAAGGTGCGTTTTCCGCCTGTGGCTCGTGGATCATGAAGGTCGGCCTGGCGGTGGGGATGGGGCTCTCGGGTGTCGTCCTCAAGCTGACCGGTTTCGATGCCGCGCTCGATGGGCCGCAGGCACCCGAGACGTTGTTCCGGATCCGGCTCATGTTCATCGCCATTCCCATCGCCGGCCTGCTCCTCGCGCTCGTGGCTCTGGCGCGTTTCGGCCTGAGTCGGGAACGCATGTATGCGATCCGGGCGCAGCTCGAAGCCCGCCGCGGCCGGGTGTAGGGATGCGGTGTCTGTCCGCGAAGGGCCGTCCGGGCTGATCGACGGCGGAGGCCGGGGCGTTGGCCGGAAGGGGCGGAAGACCCGGGAGAAACGGTGCATCCGTGAGTTGCGCCGTATCCGGCGATCGGTTTGGCTGGTGAGCTGTCGATGCGTCCGCCCGTCCTGCTCGTGTTTCAGACCTCGTTTGAAGAGTGCGCCCACATGCTGCGCGGGGTGGCGCGCTACAGCCGCACGCATCAGCGCTGGGCGGCGTTTCTCGATGACGAGGGGCGGGCCGAGCGCGATCTCGAATGGCTGGCGAGCCGGCGCTGGCGGGGCGTGATCTCCCGGCACACCGGCGGGCAGCTGGCGGGGTATTGCCGTGAGCATCGCATCCCGCTCGTCGATCTCAACGACACGCCCCGCATCCCCGGCGTCCCGAAGATCCGGCCCGACAATGTCGTGATCGGCCATCTCGGCGCGGAGCATTTCCTCGAGCGCGGGTTTCGCAATTTTGCGTTCTGCGGCTTCAGCAGCGACGGGTGGTCGTGCGAGCGGCGCGACGGGTTTCTCGAAGCTCTGCGGTTGGCGGGGCGCGACGCGGAGGTGCTGGACGAGCCGTATCCCGGGGCGCTCTCGCCGGAGTGGGAGACCCGGCAGATCCGCAAGATCGCCCGGTGGCTGAAGGCCCTGCCAAAGCCCGTCGCGGTCATGGCGTGCAACGACATGCGCGCGCTTGAGGTCATCGAAGCCGCGCGCACGGTGAACCTCCTCGTCCCCGAGGAGGTGGCGATCCTCGGGGCGAACAATGACGCCATCCGCTGCGACATCGCCTACCCGCAGCTCTCGAGTGTCGCGCCCAATCCCTTCGAGTCGGGATTCACCGCGACGGAGCTGCTCGACCGGATGATGCGTGGCGAGGCGGTCGGCGAGCCGGACATCCGCATCGAACCGGTCGGCGTCGTCACCCGCCACTCCACGGAAATCCTCGCCATCGAGGACAAGCAGGTGGCGGCGGCACTCGGCATCATCCGCAACCGGGCGACGGAGGGGCTATCGGTCGACGAGGTCGTGCGCGGGGCAAATGCGTCGCGCAGCCTGCTCGAGAAGAAATTTCGCCGCTACATCGGGCGTTCGCCGCAGGCGGAGATCCGGCGGGTCCAGATGGAGCACGTCAAGCAGTTGCTGCTGGAGACCGACTATCCGCTCAAGGCGATCGCCGCGCTGGCGGGCTTTGAGCACATGGAATACATGTGCGTGGTCTTCAAGCGCCTGCATGGCGAGTCACCCGGACAGTTTCGCAAGCGGGCGCAGAATGCCGGGGTCGGCGGCGCTTCCGGCGCGAGGAGCTGAGCGGGCTGGCGAGGAGCGAACCGGGCGCCGACGGATACGACTGCCGCCGCGCAGTCAGTCAGTTGTTGCCGGACGCTGAGCCGACGGAGCGGCGGGCGGCGCGCCAGGCGGCGCGATGGTGGCGCACCCAGTCGAGCAGGGCGCGTTCGAAGCCGATGTCGTAGCCGGCTTTTTCGCTTTCCAGCCACTTGTGCCGCAGGATCTCCGCGAGCTCGGCCTGAAACTCCCGGTAGACGCTGGAGCGTTGCAGGAGATCAGAGCCACCGGAACCTGCGCGTGGCGATGCGGCCGGGTGGGGGACCGTCTCGTGGTGGGCGGCGGACGGCTCAGGCGGTAGGGGAGGCGGCGGGAAGTGGAGCATGGGAGGGGAGCTGGACGTCGGTTGGCTCAGGGTGTGGGAAGCCGGGTGACCGAGACGCCTCGGAAAATCGAGATGGCAGGGGCGTCATTAGCGGGGTTTCCGGTCAGGCGAAAGGCAATTTCACTGTCACCGGCCTGAAAGTTCCAGGTGCCCATATCCACCTTATCGGCACGCTGGAGGGAAAACTCCAGTGATTCCTGCCTATAGGTGACCTCGAGCCGGGCGTTGTCGGCGGCCGGTCCGGGCTCCAGCAGCGCCTCGAGCCGATAGGCGCCGGCGGCGGGCACCCGGATGGCGAAATCGATGCCATCCCCGGGGCGACTCCACTGGCGGCTGTCGTGGCTCTCCTGGACGACGCCGCCGTGAATGCGCACCGGCGCGCAGCCGTGCAGGAAAATCGAGCGGCCCGGTGTCTCGGGAAACACGTAGACAGGCATGGCGTAGCTCTGAGGAAGGGGCAGCACCTCGCGTGTCCACCACTCGCGCAGGCGGTGGCGCAGCGCATCGGCGAGGGCGGGCTGCTCGGGCGCGAGGTTGTGGCGCTCCTGCGGGTCGGCGACGATGTCGAAGAGTTCGTGCCGACCATAGCCCACTACGTATTTGTGGCGGCCGACCCGGACGGCGAGCACCTGGTCGTCGAAAGCGAGCTGATCCTTGCCGGGGAGAAAATCATAGAGTCGTTTGCGACCCGGCCAGATGAACACGTGGTTGGCGTAGTAGCGCGGCGGGTTTTCGAGGGTGTCGGCTTTTCCGGCCAGCAAAGGCAGGATGCTGTGGCCGTCGAACGCCTCGGGATCGTAGGGCACGCCCGCGATGTCGAGGAGGGTCGGCACGATGTCCGTGATGTCGACCTCGTGTTCGACCGTGCGCACCGGGAAGTGCCCGGGCCAGCGGACAAAGGCCGGCGTGCGCGTGCCGTTTTCATACAGGTTCCCCTTGACGCCGCGAAGCCCGGCGGGGTTGCGCAGCGCCATCTCTTCGTCGGTGAGGGGAGGGACGTTGACCGGGTTGCCGATCGGGCCGTTGTCGCCCATGAAAAACACCACGGTGTCGCGGGCCAGACCCGCGCGTTCGAGCTTGTCGAGAAGGCGGCCGATTTCCGCGTCGAGATGCTCGGTCATCGCGCAGAGGCGGGCGAAGGATTCGCTCAACCCCTTCGCCCGATACTTCGCGATCAGCGGTTCCGGCGCGTAGTAGGGCTCGTGGATGTAGGGGTGCGCCAGGTAGCAGAAGAAGGGCTGTTTGCGCGGGCGCGTCATCCACTCGATCACGTAGTCGGTGAGGATCTCCGCGGTCCAACCCTTCGGTTCGAGGGGCCGGCCATTGTGATCGATGATCGGATCGGTGTGCTGATAGAGCCGGTCGGTGATCGACCAGGAGTCGTCGAAACCACGGTTCCACGGCAGGTAGGCGTCCGTCTTGCCCAGGTGCCATTTCCCGGCCATGGCCGTGGCGTAGCCGGCGGCCCGGAGCCGTTCCGCGACCGTTGTTTCCCGCAGGTCGAGGTAGTCGCGCCCCCCGTGCACGCCCCACACGCCGGCACGGAGGAATTGTTTGCCGGTCATCAGCGAGGCGCGGGTCGGCGCGCACACCGGGGCGGCGTGAAACTGGTTGGGCTGGACGCTCTCCCGAAACAGCGCGTCCAGCCGCGGAGTGTCGACGATGGTGTTGCCGTGGAGCGCGAGATCCCCGTAGCCCTGGTCGTCGGTGAGGATCACCAGGATGTTCGGGCGCTGTTCGGCGGCGCCGAAGAGCGGGAGCGTGAGAAGCAGGCCGAGCGCGGCGATGCGGAGCGTCTTCATCGTCCCGGAAGATAAGGCAACGTCCCGTCCGGGAAAATGAGGCTGCGCGCGATTCGTTAGAGAATTTTTGTATGATCGGCCCGGCGCGGGGCGAGGCCGGCGGTCCCGCCGGCCTCGCGTGAGCATGGTGGAGCTCGGGTGGGCGTGGACGATGGCGGATCCGGTTGTGCGGGCAGTGCTTTTGCCGGAATGCGATAACGCCTCCTGATAGTGTAGTGAGTTTGCTGATCAGGTGGGGTTCTTTCTGTCTGTTTCGGGCCGGAAAAGGTCGGCAAAGGTTCTCAATTGTCTGGAAATCCAGCTCATTCCCCCGGCGGAAGGACTACGGTATCTTTCGCCGGCACAAGCCCATGGTGGGCTGCAAACCATAAACCCCCGGACCCTAAATCCCACGAAGACGATTCTGTATACGCATGCAGAATACGTTCGGTTATTGACCATGAAAAAGACGAAGTCACCGACTCCGCTGCGTCGATACATACCCGCAGCGCTCACGGCGGCCGCTCTGTTTGCCCTCCATGTGAGGGGCTAGGAGGCTGCCGTTCCCTCGGCCGGATCAGAGGAGCTGGACGACGAGGAGATCATCGAGCTCTCGCCCTTCAGCATCACCGCTGAGGAGGACGAGGACAGCTACTCCGCGAAATACTCGCTGGCCGGCACCCGCATCCGGACCGAACTGCAGGACGTCGGCTCCGCCATTCAGGTGGTTACGCAGAAGTTTCTGCAGGATACCAACTCGAACAGCTCGGAGGATCTGCTCGTCTACACGACGAACACCGAGGTCGCCGGCCAGGGGGGCAATTTCCTCGGCCAGGGCGACGGTGCCGTGCTCACGGACACCAATCGCCTCGCACCGATCCCCAATACCCGCGTCCGCGGCCTCGCCGAAGCCGACAACACCCGGGATTTCTTCCTCTCGGATATTCCGTGGGATTCCTACAACGTCGGCCGCATCGACCTCCAGCGTGGCCCCAACTCCATCCTCTTCGGCATCGGCAGTCCGGCCGGTATCGTCAATGGCACGACCAACGCCGCGGCTTTCAACGACAGCTACAAGGTCGAGGGGCAGTTCGGCAGCTACAGCTCCACGCGCCTCGTCGCCGACCTCAACAAGGTCCTTCTCGACGACGAACTGGCCGTGCGCGTCTCTGCCCTGCGCGACGATCGCAAGTATCGCCAGGATCCGGCTTTCCGCAAAGACGAGCGCATCTACGCCGCGGCGCGCTGGGATCCGAAATTCCTGCGTACCGATTCGGCCAGCACCTCGATCCGCGTGAACTTCGAAAAGGGGCAGGTAACCTCCAACAACCCGCGGGGCACGCCGCCGCTCGATGCGATCACGCCCTGGTTCACCGACCTCGACAAGGTCACCTACGACGCCCGCAGCGCCGCCACCGAGCAGCAGGGCAACAACTGGTGGGGATCGCCGGGCAACCCCGTCTGGGACGGCACGGTCGTGACATTTGACGCCAACGGACAGGGTATCTCCTGGCCGTCGCAGGTCCAGCCCTACCCGAATCCTGCCGGCAACCTCAACGGCGCCAACGTCGGCGACAACAGCACCCGCGGCATCCGCACCTACGACGGTTATGCCAACGCCACCTTCCCCGAGGGGGCGATCGGCGCCTACAAGGCGAAGTCGCTCACCGATCCGTCGATCTTCGACTTCTACAACAATCTGCTCGAGGGCCCGAACAAGCGCGAGTTCAACAACTTCGAGGCGTTCAACACCACCATCGAACAGACCTTCCTCGATTCGAAACTCGGATTCGAGCTCGCCTACGACTGGCAGAAGGCGCATTGGGGCTACCGCAACTTCCTCTCCGGTGACGCCGCCGTTATCACGGTCGACACCAACCACACCCTGCTCAGCGGCGATCCCAATCCGAACGTCGGCCGTCCGCTCACCATCGCCGGTGGCGGCAGCGCCGGCATGGGCGACCAGATCCGCAGCCGCGAAACCATCCGGGCCACGGGCTTCTACGAGCTGAACTTCGAGGACGTTCTCGAGGAGGACAGCTTCTTTGCCCGGATGCTCGGACGCCACGTCTTCACCGGCCTGTTCTCCACCAATGAGGTCCGCAACGACCAGCGCACCGGGCCGCGCTTCTATCAGGACGCGCTCTCACCCGCGGTGAAGAAAAACGCCGCCGGCGAGCCCAACCCGCTCGGCCAGTCCTCCCGCGACGCCATCATCTACCACTACTTCGGACCCAGCCTCGAGAGCGCCTCCAGCCCGGCCGGCCTGAATATCCAGGGTATCAAGAACGTCGTCACACCGCAGACCACGGCCATCACCACCTGGAACAATGTCCTCAACCAGTGGGAAGCCGTGCCCCTGATCATCGCCAACAACGATGCCCGGCCGCCCGAGCTGCGTCAGTACACCAACGCCGTGCGCGAGCGCAGCGACCTCGATTCCTACGCCCTCGTCTGGCAGGGTTACCTCTTCGATGGCAACGTCGTCCCCATGTATGGGTGGCGTCGTGACGAACAGACCTTCCGCAGCGCGGGCAGCCCGAACGTCATCCTCGGCGTCGCCGATGTCGGCGATCCCGAGTGGCGCCTGCCCAACGACGCCAATGACCTCAACGGCGGCCAGCGCAAGTGGAACGAAGTCGCCGGTAATTCCACCACCTGGGGCGTCGTCGTGCACGTCCCGCAGGAGTGGAGCAACAAGCTCCCCGGCCGCGTCGGCCTGAGCGTCTTCTACAACGAATCCGAAAACTTCCAGCCCGACGCCAGCCGCCGCGACATCTTCGGCAATCCCGTCGATTCACCCTCCGGTGAGACGAAGGACTACGGCCTGCAGGTGCGCCTCTTTGAGGACAAGCTCTCGCTGCGCTGGACGCACTACAAGACCACCGTCACCAACGCCAACGTCGCCGGCTCCATCAGCGGCCAGTATCTGATCGGAGCGGTCGAGGGCTGGGGACAGCAGGCCGCAGTGAAGTTCCGCGACTCTATCCAGCCGGGCGCGCCGGTGACGAACTGGCCGGCCTCCGTCCCCGGCGGCATCCCCTACGGCATCAGCAGCGACGGCTTCCAGCTCACCTGGCGTCCGCCCGGACCGAGCGAGCCCTACACCCTGCGCGATGAAAACGGCAACATCATCGGCTACAACTATCCGCAGGAAGTCGTCGACGCCACCTTCGCCCGCGAGAAGGCCTCGCTCGATGCGTGGTTCGCCACCCAGGTGCCGGCCGACTTCCAGGAAATGTGGGGCCTGAGCGACTACGCCACCGGCGGCGGCACCATCAACTTCTCGCCCGCGGGTCTCACCGTCACCGGTGACACCGTCTCCGAGGGCGATGAGTTCGAGATCGTCGCCAACCCGGTCCGCGGCCTCAACATCGCCTTCAACGCCTCAAAGACCTCCGCCCGCCGCGTCAACCTCGCCAAGAGCTACACCGAGTGGATCGAGAAGCGGTGGGAAGAGTTCCAGGGGCCGGCCGGCGACATGCGCCTCTGGGGCACCGACGACGACTGGTCCGCCGACAGCGACCACACCGGCGAGACCGCCCGCGGCAAGTTCCAGCGCGAAACGATGGCCGGCTACAACCTGTGGAACGCGCTGCAAAACAGCGACGTGCCGGAGCTGCGCAAGTGGAAGTTCAACCTGATCGCGAACTACACCTTCGCCCGCGACAGCAGCCTGAAGGGCGTCAACGTCGGCGGGAGCATCCGCTACCAGGATGCCGCCACCACCGGCTTCCCGGTGGTCGAGGGCAGCGACGGGCTGCTCAGCTTCGACGTGGCCAACCCCTACAAGGGCAAATCCGAGACGATCTTCGACATGTGGGTCGGCTACGAGCGGCAGCTCACCGAAAAGCTCAAGTGGCGGGTGCAGCTCAACGTCCGCAACCTCTTCGCGGACGACGAGCTCATCCCCGTCACGGTGCAGCCGGACGGATCGCCGGCCGCCTTCCGGATTCCGGAACCGCGCACGTGGTTTCTCACCAACAGTTTCTACTTCTAAGGGTTTGGTAGAAACTTCGGAGGCTTAGCCTCTCAGTCGGACAGGGCCCGGCGGCGCGAGCTGCCGGGCCCACGTCATTGGGGCGGTGTCGATCCACCCGGCACGGGCCGCCTTCGGCAAACACGCGGAGCGGCGCACGGCTGCGCCTGCACCGCCGCGAATCACCGCCTGCCGGGGGCGATGACATCCTCGGCGCTTGTCTCCCCATGGGCGGGCTGCTGAGTGTGTGAGGCATGCGCACACTGGAGTATCGCAGTTCCGGCTTCCGAGAGGAGCTGGCGGAGTTCTGTCGTTCGGCCGAGGTCGATCCGCGGATGCAGGCGGTTGTCGCCGAAGTGCTGGCGGATGTCCGCGACGCGGGAGACGCGGCCGTCGCGCGCTACACGGAAAAGTTCGACGGTGTGCGCCTCGAGCCGAGCCGCTTCCGCGTC
>RFJS01000258.1 GCA_003694825.1 Verrucomicrobiota bacterium
GACGACGGCCTGCCCCTTCTCCCGGGCGAGACGCACGAGCAGGTCGAAAACCATGTCCGAGTTGCGCACGTCGAGATTGCCGGTGGGCTCATCGGCGAGGATGAGCGCGGGCTCGTTGGCGAGGGAGCGGGCGATGGCGACGCGCTGCTGCTCGCCGCCCGAAAGCTGCGAGGGCAGCCGGCCGGTCTTCTGCCCGAGGCCGACGGCTTCGAGCAGCTCGTGCGCGCGGGCGCGCATCTGCTCGGGGGTAAGACGACCGAGCTTGCGCATGGGCAGCATGACGTTTTCCGCGGCGGAGAATTCCGGCAGGAGGAAGTGAAACTGGAAGACGAAGCCGATGTGCTCGGCGCGCAGGGCGGTGCGCTGCTCGTCGTCCGCCGAACCGGTTTCGCGCCCGTTGATGAGGATGCTGCCGGCATCCGGGCGGTCGAGGAGCCCGAGCAGGTAGAGGAGGGTCGACTTGCCGCAACCGGACGGCCCGACGATGGCCGTGACCTGGCTGCGGCGCGCCTCGAAGGAAACCCCGCGGAGCACGTGCACCCGTCCCTCCCCTGCCCCGAGGTAGCGATGGAGCCCTTCGCAGCGCACGACGATCTCGCCCGCTTCCGGCCCCGCCGGGCTGTTCGCTGTCTTCGGTTGGCTCATGTCGCAGTGCCCCGGATGACATCGCCCGGCTCGAGGCGGGCGGCCCGCCGGGCCGGGATGAGGCTGGCGATCATGACGATCACCGCGGCGGTGAGGGCCGCCGCGACATAGTGCCAGATGGACCAGTTCACAACAAAGGTATCCGTCGAAAAGATACCACGGATGCGGATGGGCAGCCGGGACACGCCGTAGGTGACGGCCGCTCCCATGCCCCACCCCAGCAGCGTGCCGATGATCAGGACGATTGTGCCCTGCCACATGAACACCGCGTTGATGTCGCTGCGGGTATAGCCCATCGAGCGCAGGATCGAGATCTCGCGGGTTTTTTCCATGACGATCATGGCGAGGGTGTTGAACATCCCCAGCCCGGAGATGAGGATGATCGTCGAGACGGTGATGGCGGAGGAAACGCGCAGCGCCTTGAAGACATCGAGCCAGACCTTTTCGCGCTCCTGCCAGCTCGTGGCGGTGTGCTGAAGCACGTCCTCCATGTGGCGGGCATCCGCGGGAGCGCGATCCCGATCGTAGAGGTTGATCTGCAGGAAGGAGGCGCCGAAGGGGCGATGCAGCAGAGAGCGGGCTTCGCTCATGTGGACGTAGAGCCGGACCTTGTCGATGTCGCGCACGCCGGTTTCGTAGATCGCGGAAACACGGAAGCGGCGGTTCTCGTCCTGGGCGGAGAGGATGAGGGTATCGCCGACCGTGACCTGGAGGCGGTCGGCGAGCGTGCGCCCGATGAGCACGCCGGTCGGCTGATTGCGATAGGTCTCGAGGTCCCCGAGCACGATCTGGCTGGCGAGGTCGGAAACGGCGAGGTGATCGTTGAGGTGGATGCCGTAGATCTGGCAGGCCTGGCTGCGCAAGGCACTGCGCACGACGACCGATCCGCGCACCACTTCGGAGACGGCGGAGACATTGCGAAACTGCCGCAAAGCCTCACGGATGAGCCGGGGATTTTCGACCCCCTCGATGTAGCGGCGCTTGTCGCGATTGGCCACGATGAAGCCGGATTGAGTCTTCAGGCCACCGGCGGCGATCGCCCGCAAGGTGTCCTGAAACTTGTCCTCGATGCGGACCGCGCCGTCGGTGCCGAGGATCGTCTTGATGAAAACCTCCTCGAATCCGCTCGTCTGCGCCTGCGTAACCACGAAGAAACCGACGCCGAAAACGATTCCCGCCAGGCTCATGAACATGGAGCGCTTTCGGGCGAGCAGGAAGCGAATGGCGATGCGGAGATTGGGCGACATCAGTGCGGCAAACAGTGGAGCCGGGATCGTTCGGGCATCAGGATTCGCCGGCGGTGGCGTCCTCGAGTTCGTCGGTGCGCACGACACGGACGCGGTCGCCTTCCCGGAAGCGGTCGACCTCATCGACGATGACCAGCTCGCCCTCCTCGAGCCCGGAAAGCACCTCGACGAGGTTCAGGCCGGTGTAGCCAAGCTGCACGTCGCGCACCTGCACGCGGTTGTTCTCGACGACGAATACCTTTTCGCCGAAAAGCGCGGACCGCGGGATGACCAGCGCATTGGGACGCTCATCGAGCACGATGCTGACCTCGCCGGTGATACCGGGAATGAGCTTTTCCGGCTCGATCTCGACATCGAGATGCACCTTGAAACGCTGGGTCTGCGGATCGGCTTCCGGGAGGATTTTGACGACGCGGGCGTTGTAGAGCATCCCGCCGTATTGCAGAAAACGCACGGTAGCCGGCTGGCCGATCCGCACGCCCGCAAAATTCTCCTCGCTGATCTCCGCCTCCACGAAGCGATCGAGCGAGGTGAGCCGGGCAATGGGCGAGCCGCGCACCACGAGGTCGCCGGGTCCGGCATTGACCTCGGAGATGACCCCGTCGATGGGCGCGGCAATCTTCATGAGACTGAGCCGGTA
>RFJS01000259.1 GCA_003694825.1 Verrucomicrobiota bacterium
AACCGGCTCAGATCTGAAAGTCCACGCGACCGCTCGGCTCGTGCAGGCCGCACTCCCGCTTGAGGCCGTTGAAGCGCGTCTCCTCCTCGCTCATCCCGGGCTCCAGTTTCCGGGTGGAATGCCAATCGCCGATCGAGACATACCCCTGCTCCCAGAGCGGATGATACGGCAGATCGTGACGGGTGAGGTAGCGGTGCACATCGCGATTGGTCCAATCGATGATCGGATGGACCTTGGTGATGCGGTTCTGCCGAAGGACCACCGGAAGGTCGCGACGGCTGGAGGCCTGCTGCCGGCGCAGCCCCGTCAACCAGGCCTCCGCCCCCAGTTCACGCACCGCGCGATCCATGGGCTCGACCTTGTTGATGAGGTTGTACTTCTCGAGCCCGGCAAGCCCCTGCTCCCACAATTTCCCGTAGAGCGCCTCCTGCTCCGCCGCCGACATGCGCGGAAGGTATTTTTTCAGGTTCAGATTGAGCCGCTCGGTCAGTTCTTTCGCGAACCGGTAGGTCTCGGGAAAGAGATACCCGGTATCGATGAAGACGACCGGAATGTCCGGAATGATCTGCGTGACGAGGTGCAGCATCACGGCCGATTGCACCCCGAAACTGGTCGTGAGGATGAGCCGGTCTCCGAATCGCTCGTGCGCCCACCGCACGCGTTCCTCGGCACTGGCCTGCTCGAGCCATTGCGTTTCTTCCGAAGCGTCGGCTTCGGCCGGATTGCGGGTGAGACTGGATGCGAATTCCATGCTTAAAATCGGTTTATTACTGAATTAGGCAATTAAGTAAAGAAGTTGAGTTTAGCAATGCCTCACTTTTCGCTTCCGCTCAGGCCGCCCGGCCGCCCCTGTCCGCCCGGCTCCGCCTCACCGGGCGAATCCGTCAAACACAGTCACCCCCAACCAACTCACACGCTCACACGCAGGCGCACACGCGAACACGCCACCGCAACCGGGCGGGGCGAGCGGCTGCTCAGGAAAAGGTCGACGCGCACCGCCGACCGGGAACGGCCCCGTCGGCGCGGCGCGCCCATGCCGGGCGCGCGCGTTCCTCAGCTCCCCAGAGCCTTCAGCAGACGGGCGATTTCGTCACGCCGGGCCTCGTTCTCAGCGAGCTGTCGGCGCGCGCCTTCAACCACCGCCGGCGGCGCTTTCGCGGTGAACGACTCGTTCGCCAGTCGGGCCCTGGCCCCCTGGATGGCCTTTTCGAGCTTCTCCATCTCGCGCCCGAGCCGCTCACGCTCGGCCGCGACATCGAGTGAGGCCGAAAGATCCAGATGCAGCGTGCCCAGCGGGGTCAGCGTGGCCGGCGCTCCCTCCACACTGTCGCGCCGCTCGATCGAAGCGGCCCCCATCATTCGCTGTAGGAGCGCCTCATTGCGCTCGATGACGCCCCAGGCGGCGTCTTCGACGACCGCGAAGAGCCGGACGTCGCGCTTGCCCGCGAGATTGTATTCGGCCTTCAGGGCGCGCACCGCGGCGACGGCCGCCTTGAGCGCCTGCGCCTCTTCCACAAGCGCCGGCTCGGTCCGCAATCCGGCCGCCGCCACCGCATCCCGGCAACCCGGGGCGACGTTCTGGATAAACTGCCCCTCCCTTCCGTATCCGAGAAGATGCCACAGTTCCTCGGTGATAAAGGGAATGAACGGGTGCAACAGCAGCAATGCCTGGCGGATGACCAGGTCCTGCACCGCGAGGCAGGTGTCGCGCTGCGCCGGATCCTGCAGCCGGGCTTTGGAAACTTCCACATACCAGTCGCAGAAGTCGTTCCAGAAAAAGGTGTAGAGCGTCTGAATGGCCCGGCTGAATTCGTATTCAACAAAGCACTTCTCGATGGCCTCTTCCGTCTCGAGAAGACGGGAGAGGATGGCATGATCGTTGGCGTCGAGAGCGGCGGCATCGATCCGCCCCAGGATGGCATCGAGCGAGCTGTTGTCCCCCGCCGGCCCCGAGATGCGCCGGAACCGGCAGGCGTTCCAGAGCTTGTTGCAGAAATTGCGTCCGCCCTCGACCCGCTCCTCGGCAAACCGGATATCCTGCCCCTGGGGCGCGATGGACATGATGCCGAACCGCAGCCCATCCGCGCCGTAGCGATCGATGAGATCGAGCGGATCGGGCGAATTGCCCAGCGATTTGGACATCTTCCGTCCCTGGGCGTCGCGGATGATGCCGGTGAAGTAGACGTCGCGAAACGGGATGCGACGCTCGAGCGGCTCGCCGGGACGCATGAACTCAAGCCCCGCCATGATCATGCGCGCGACCCAGAAGAAGATGATATCGGGCCCCGTGACGAGCGTGGCCGTCGGGTAGAAGTAATCGAGCCCCGCCTGCTTCGCCGCAGCCTCATCCGGCCACCCCATGGTGGCGAACGGCCACAGCCACGAGGAAGCCCAGGTATCGAGCACATCCTCGTCCTGTTCCCAGTTTTCGGGATCCGGCGGCCCCTCGAGCGAGACATGCACCTTCTCCGGATCGCGCAGGTCCGCCTCGGTGAGTTTCGAACGATCGAGGCCCTTGCGATACCACACCGGGATGCGATGCCCCCACCAGACCTGCCGGCTGATGCACCAGTCCTGAATGTTCTCGAGCCAGTTGAGATAGACCTTCGACCAACGCGCCGGGTGAAAACGAATCACGCCGTCGCGAACCGCCTGCATGGCCTCCTCGACGCGCGGATAGCGCAGAAACCACTGCTCCGACAGCCGCGGCTCGATCGGGACGTCGGCCCGCTCGCTGAAGCCGACGTTGTTCTCATACGGCTCCTCCGCCACGAGCAAACCGAGCTCGGCAAGCTTGCGGGCCGCCGCCTTTCGCGCCTCGAAACGATCCATGCCGGCAAACTCCTCCCCGGCGAGCTCGTTGAGCGTGCCGTCGGGGTTGAGCACATCGCGAATCGGCAGGTTGTGACGCTGCCCGATCTCGAAGTCGACCTTGTCGTGCGCCGGGGTGATTTTCAGCACGCCCGTGCCAAACTCCCGGTCGACCACCGGATCCGCCACGATCGGTATCGCCTCGCGCGGGAAGGGCCGCCACACGTGCAGCCCCACCAGATCGCGGTATCGCTCGTCTTCGGGATGCACGGCCACGCCCGTATCGCCCATCAGCGTCTCCGGGCGGGTCGTGGAAATCTCCACGAAGGTGCCCGGCCGCTCGACGATCTCGTAGCGCATCCGGTAGAGGATGCCGCGCTGCGGCTTCATGATCACCTCCTCATCCGAAAGCGCCGTGCGGCTCGCCGGACACCAGTTGACCATGCGGCGCCCCCGGTAGATGTGCCCGCGCTTGAAGAGTTCCACAAACACGTGCAGCACCGCCCGGCTGTAGTGCGGATCCATGGTAAATACCGTGCGGTCCCAGTCGCACGAAGCCCCGAGGCGCTTGAGCTGCTCGATGATGATATTGCCGTGCCGCTCCCGCCATTCCCAGACCCGCTCCAGGAACTTCTCGCGCCCGAGGTCATGCCGCGTCAGCCCCTCCTCACGGAGCACCTTTTCCACCCGCGTCTGCGTCGCCAACCCCGCGTGATCGGTGCCCGGGATCCACAACGCCGACTTCCCCTCCTGGCGCGCCCGGCGGATGAGGATATCCTGGATTGTGTTGTTCAGCACGTGTCCCATCGTCAGCACGCCGGTCACGTTGGGCGGCGGGATGACAATGCAGTAAGGCTCGCGCTCGGAATCGACGCGGCCGGAAAAACAGCCGGCATCCTGCCATGCGGCATACCACTTGCTTTCGACGCTTTTCGGATCGTAGGAGTTTGAAATCTCGGTTGCCATGGGTCCGCGGAGATAGGCGTTTGTCGGGCGGAAACGGCCAGCGTGAAAACCACCTCACCCACTGACAAGAGCTTTCCCCTGCCGGCCCGACGCCGCTCCTTCCCAAGATGTCCAGACGCACACAAAAGCACGCCAACCAACGCCTCGCCTTCGACGCGCGGGACTCACGCGAACGCCGCCTCGCCGCCTGCAAGCGCTTCCTCCGGCTCGAAGGAGACATGATTCGCATGCGCCACCGCGGCGGCGAATCCGGCCTGCGCATCGCCCGGGCCCGCTCCGGCGTCATCGACGTCCTGATCGAACGCCTCTTCGAACCCGTCCGCATCCAGCTCCCGACAGGAGACGACGACCCGCGCGTCGCGCTCGTCGCGCTCGGTGGCTACGGCCGTCAGGAGCTTTGCCCGCTCAGCGACATCGACATCATGTTTCTCTACCCCTCCGATGTCCGGGGCCCCGCGCTCAAGCAAACCCAGGAGCTCCTCACCGATCAGATCCTCTACATCCTCTGGGACCTCGGCCTGAAAGTCGGCCACTCCTTTCGCTCCATCGACGAGGCCATCCAGGAGGCGCGCAAAGACATCCTGACCAAAACCGCTCTGCTCGAAGCCCGTCTCATCACCGGCACCGCCACCACCTTCGAGGCTTTCCAGCAGGCCTACCGCAACGACTACCTCAAGGAAAACGCTCGCGAATACATCGCCCAGCGCCTCGAAGACCAGAAACTGCGTCGCGCCAAATACGGCGACACTGTCTTCCTCCAGGAGCCCGACATCAAAAACGGCGTCGGCGGCCTCCGCGACTACCAGAACACCGTCTGGATGGCCCGCGTCAAACTCGGCGTCAACAGCCTCGACGAGCTCATCCCCCGCAACCTCCTGACCGAAGCCGAACTGCGCGACTTCGACCGCGCCTACAACTTTCTCCTGCGCGTGCGCAACGAACTCCACTTCTCCAGCAAACGCGCCACCGACATCCTCCACCTCGAAAAACAACCGCGCATCGCCGCCGCCCTCGGCTACGACGACCGCGACTACGTCACGCGTATCGAAAAGTTCATGCGCGACTACTATCGCTGCGCGCAGACCATCTACCGCACCTCCCGGCTTCTCGAACGTCGCCTCGCCCTTCGCCCCGACGAAAACGGCAACGACAAGATCACATTCCGCGAAGTCCTCCGGGCTCGCCGCCTCGAGCGCACCCGCCGCCTCGACGGCTTCGTCCTCCGCGGACGCGAACTCACCAGCGAAAACGACGACGTCTTCGCCGAAGACCCCGTCCGCCTCATCCGCGTCTTTCGCCATTGCCAGCAGCTCGGCTGCAAACCCGACCTCGAACTCGTCAACCTCATCCGCAACTCCACCCACCTGCTCACCCCGAAAATCGTCAGCACGCCGGAAGCCTGTCGGTCCTTCCGCGCCATCCTCTCGGACGTCGGCCGTGTCTACAAAAGCCTCTACGCCATGCACGAGCTCGGCGTCCTCGAACGCATCATCCCCGAATGGGAGCACATCACCTGCCTCGTCCAGCACGAGCACTACCACCGCTACACCGCCGACGTTCACACCCTCCACACGATCCGCGAACTCGACCGCGTCTTCACCGACCCCGATCCCATCTACGAACGCTATCGCCGCGAAATCCATGAAGCGGTTCAGCCCGACCTGCTCTACCCCGTGCTCCTGCTCCACGACATCGGCAAGGCCGAGGGCATCAAAAACCACGCTGAATCCGGCGCCCGGATCGCCGACCCCATCCTCGCCCGCCTCGGCTTCAACGAGGAGCTCCGCGCCATCGCCCACTTTTTGATAAAAAACCACCTCACGATGGCACGATTCTGGCAGAAGTACGACCTGGATGACCCTCAAACCACCGCTGCCTTTGCTGAAATCGTGGGCGATGCCGACCGGCTTCGTCACCTCTTCGTCCATACATTCTGCGATGCCCGGGGCACTGCCTCCGGACTCTGGAACAGCTACAAGGACACCCTCCACACCACTCTGTTCTCGAACACACTCGCCTACCTCAAACACGGCGGCGCCGTTCACCATCACGAAGCGAGGCGTTTCGAAATGACCAAACAAGACCTCCTTTCCCGCGACCTCGGCGAGATCAGCCGCGACGAAGTCGAGGCTCACTTCTCCCTCCTTCCCGAGCGCTACTTCATCTACACCGACAACGACGAGATCGCGCTGCACCTGCGCATGGTCCACCAGTTGCTCAAGACCATCATCACCACCGACGCCGTCGGCTCACTCCACCCCATCATCGACTGGCGCGACGACCTCGAGCGCAGCCTCACCGTTGTCAACATCGTCACCTGGGACCGTGCCGGCCTCTTCTACAAACTCGCCGGTGCCCTCAGCCTCGCCGGCCTCAACATCCTCAGCGCCAAAGTCATGTCCCGGAGCGACCACATCGCCATCGACACCTTCCACGTCGTCGCACCCGGTCGCGGCGTCGTCCAGAGCCAGCGCGTCATGGACGCCTTCCAAAAAAACGTCGACGCCGCCCTCATCTCCAACCGCGACCTCCTCCCCGAAATCCAGGACCTCGCCCGGAAAAACCGCGACCGCCTCTTCGGCAACGACGACAATCCCCTCCTGCACTCATTCACCCCACGCGTCGACGTCTACCACGAGCTCTCCCTGAAGCGAACCATCGTCGAAGTCCAGGCGCCCGATCAGATCGGCCTTCTCTACCTCCTCTCCAAAGCCATCACCGAAGCCGGCTTCGACATCACCTTCGCCCGCGTCAACACCGAGCGCGGCCTCGCCATCGACACGTTCTACATCGAGCCCTCCGGAGA
>RFJS01000260.1 GCA_003694825.1 Verrucomicrobiota bacterium
CACCAGCCCGCCAATACACCGTCCTCAGAAGCCGCCAGCTATCGCCAGCCGGCCTTCGAGTGCCGTGAGCGGGCCCGCCGGATCGACCTCGACGTCTACATTCCCGGTGTCGACGAAGACGGCGTCGACCTGGAACTCCAGGGCCGCCAGCTGATCGTCAAGGCCCACAAGCGTCCGCCCGTATTGCCCAATTGGCAGGCCGCCGACCTCGGCCGCGCCCAGCGCGAATACCGGCTCAACGTTCGCCTGCCCAAATGGGTGCGCAAGGACCGCATCAGCGCCGATCTCGACGACGGCGTGCTCTCCGTCCATCTCCCTCGCGCACAATCGGGTCGGCTCGACGAGATCCGCATCCGCTGAACCGCCTGGCGGCTCGTTTGGTCCGGCGCCGGCCGTCCTTTCGCCCCCTGCACCGCGGTGGCCATGGTGCTCCGGGACTTTTCCCCATTGATCGCGGCGATATCCGCGGGCGATAGTGCGCCTCCTCCGTGCAGATCGCCACCTCCCTACTCCCCATCTTCCTCATCATCGCGCTCGGCGGCATCCTCGCGCGCTGCGGGTTTCTTTCTCCCGAAATGCGCGGACACCTCAACAAAGCCGCCTATTGGATCGGGATGCCCGCACTCCTGTTTCGCGCCGTCGCCACAGCCCGGATCACCGGCGACCGCCCCCTGCTCATCGCCGGCGCCCTCCTTGCCGGCACAGGCACAGCCATGATCGTCGCCTACCTCGGCGCCGCGCTGCTGCGGCTTCCCCGGAGCAGCATCGGCACGTTCGTGCAGGCCTCCTTCCGGGGAAACCTCGCCTTTCTCGCCTTCCCGCTCTCGATCTTCGTCTTCAGCCAGCCCGGCGCGCCGGCATCCGCGGCCGAGATGACCCCGATCGTCGCCCTGGCCATCGCGCCGGTCATGATCGTCTATGCCGTTGCCGCCGTCGTCGTCCTCATCGTCGGCCATCCCGACCTCGCCCGGGGCGGCAAACGCGCGCTGATCCGCCAGGTGCTTGTCAACCCGCACATCCTCGCCATCGGCGCCGGGCTCCTCGCCACGTCGTTCTCGCTCCGGCTCCCCGAGCCGCTCCTCATCTCCCTCAAACTCCTTGGCGGTCTCGCCATCCCCGCGGCCCTGTTGGGCATCGGCGCCTCCATCGCCACCGCCAGGCTCGGCCCCAACCTCACTCCCGCCGTCGTCTCCGCCGGCATCAAGATCATCGTCACTCCGCTCACGGTCTTCGCGCTCACCCGCTTCATGCCCATGTCCTCCGTCGATGCCGGCGTGGCCGTCGTGCTCGCCGCCGCACCGACTGCCGCTGTCTCCTTTGTCATGGCCACCCAGCTCCAGGGCGACCCTGAGCTTGCCTCCAGCGCGATCCTGCTCAGCACCCTCGGTTCCATCGTCTCCCTGGGGCTCGCCCTCAACACAATCGTCTGAACCGCCCCCTCCCTTCCCTGTCGGCATGAAAAAGCATCTCCTGCTCTGGGATATCGACGGCACACTCTTCCACGCCGACCGCGCCGGCGAAATCGCTCTGCTCGAGGCGATCAACCACCTCTATGGCATCCAAGCCACAAGCGAGGGCGTCGAGTTCGGTGGCCGCACCGAAGTCCACGTCGTGGAAAGTCTTCTGCGAGTCAATGGCATCGCACCGACCCACGAAGCCATTCACCGCGTCTTCGAAGCCTACATCGACGCGCTCGCCCGCACCCTGCCGACACGCGACGCCACGCCGCTTCCGGGGGTGATCGACATCCTCGAGGCCGCCGCCGCGCGGCCAGACATCGTGCAGGGGCTGCTCACCGGCAACCTCACCGACGGCGCCCGCATCAAACTCGAGCACTTCGACGCCTGGCACTACTTCGCATTCGGTGCCTTCGGCGAGGAATCCGCCGACCGCACCGTCCTCGCCGCCAACGCTCTCCGTCGGGCCGCGGAACGCTACGGGCACGCCTTCAGCCCCACCCGCACCTGGGTCATCGGCGACACCCCTCACGACATCACCTGCGGCAAGGCCATCGGCGCCAATACCATCGCCGTCGCCACCGGCCGCCACTCGGTCGACGCCCTCGCCGCGCTCCACCCCACTGCCGTCCTCCCCGACCTCCGCGATACGGCGGCCTTTTTCGCCATTATCGACCGCGCACCGATCAGCGCCTCTTAAATCCGTTCGCCCTTGGTTCGCGATTGTATCCGTTTTTCAAGGCACTCGAGCCTCCCCACAGGACCCGTCTTTCCGATCCGTGCACAAGGTGCGCTTCCGCACCATTTTTGGAATCGGCCGCCTAGCCAGGCCGGGGACCGAGAACTGAATCACGCGTGCGCCTACCTCGAAATTTATCCTGCTGCGGATGCGCAGGCACGTATCCCCCACCACATCCCCAGCCCGCGGAATCGTCCTGCCCGATCACACGCCGTTTCCGGGGATTCCCGCCAACGTGGGTCGGCCTCACCCGGTGAAGGATATGCTCTATCGTTAGCCTTACCACGTAATCCCCCGCTCCATCGAGCTGTGGTATCAAGCTGTCCACTGATAAGTCACGCCCTCCGAAAAACCCCGCCATGAAAAAGCCCGCCGATTCCGTCACCCGTTTGAAACAGCTCTGCAGCTACGCAGTAGCTACGCTCCTCGCGATGGCGGCACCCGTCCTCGCCGCCGCACAAGACGGCACCATCCGTCCGCTCGAGGCACCGGAAGAGCCCGGAGCGATCCCCCTCGTTACGGGCGGTGTCGAGAACCAGACCGCGCCCGAAAGCTGGTTCCTGCAATGGGGCGAGCCGATGGTGCGCAATGTCACCACCGCCACCCTCACACCCTTCCTGCCCGATCCCGAAAAGGCCAACGGCACCGCCGTCATCGTCGCCCCCGGTGGAGGGTTCCGCTGGCTCTCGATCAACAATGAAGGGTGGAAGATCGCCCAGGCACTCAACGAACTGGGGGTTGCGGCCTTTGTCCTGAAATACCGGCTACAGCCGACACCGGATTCGCTCGACGATTTTCGGGAGTCGATGCATCGCATGTTCGCCGCGGCCAACGACGAATCCGAGCCCCGGACACCGGGGCCACTGCAGATCGACCTTTCCAATCAACTCGCTGATGCAGAGGCTGCCTACGCTATGATTACGGCGCGCGCCCGGGAATGGCAGGTGGACCCTTCCCGGATCGGGATGGTCGGCTTCTCGGCCGGGGCCGCGCTCACGATGCATTGCCTCCTGCACTCGAAAACAATGAAACTCGCCTTCATCGCCCCCATCTACGGCGGCATGCAGGCGGTCGACGTGCCGGCGGAAGCCCCGCCGCTCTTTGTGGCGATCGCGGCCGATGATTTCCTTTTCCGGGGCGAATTCGGACTGATCCAGTCCTGGCACAAAGCCGGGCGGCCGGTCGAGTTTCACCTCTACCAGGACGGCGGCCACGGCTTTGGCCGCGGGTATCCGGGCCACACCACCTTCTGGTGGTTTGAGACCTTTGCCCATTGGCTCGAAGTAAACGGTTTCCTCACCCCGCGAACCGCGGAACAGGTTCCCCGCCTATCGAATCCATCGCAACCTGCAGCACAAGGAAGCTGAACCGGAGCGATCCTCGAGAGGCAAGCGGCCACGTTGACACCTTTGTCAAAGATCCGCCACCGCCCGCGATGCCCCTACACAGGGATCTCGCACGAAAGTGGGCAGACAGTCCACCTGCCGGAAACGCGTCCCGACCACGCCTGCAGAAGCGCTCGAAAGCCGCTCCCGACCAACGGGTCTGGATGCCCACCTTTGAGGACAACCGCGGGCAGTCAGCAGAAATCTTGAGTTTACAGGAAAAGCCGCGACGGGCACGGTGCTGCCTTCACCCGAAAAATCACCCATGAGCAGCAAGCCCTCCGTTGCCATCGCTTCCGATCACGCCGGTTTTGCCTACAAAGCCGCCCTCATCGAGCACCTGCGCGCCGCCGGTCACACCGTGAAAGACTTCGGCACCTACACTCCGGAAAGTTGCGACTATCCGGTCTACGTGCGCCCCTGCGCCGAAGCCGTCGCCCGGGGGGAATACGACTTCGGGATCGTCCTCGGGGGCTCCGGCAATGGCGAAGCCATCGTCGCCAACAAGGTTCGCGGCATCCGCTGCGCCCTGGTCTTCAGCGAAGACACCGCCCGCTGGGGCCGAGCCCACAATGACGCCAACTGCATGGCCATCGGCGAGCGCACGATCTCCCGGGAAGAGGCCCTTCGCTTTGCCGACATCTTCCTCGCCACCCCCTTCGACGGCGGCCGCCACGCCCGGCGCGTCAGCATGATCGAGCCGGAGTGATTCCGGCCCCTCCCGGCCGCCCCGCCCACAGCGGCCGGAATCGTCCGCCGCGGCTCGCCTCGGACTTTCCAGACACGCTCTTACGAATCGCCGTCAAAGGCGTTGCCTGTCGCCGCGCTCCTTTCTAATCAGGCACGTATCCGACGACTCCGTGCAACCCCTTTGATCGCGGCCGCTATCCTCACGACAGCCGCGCCATCACTCTCTGCGGTCCACTACCAGCCGGCGGAGCACGGTGCCTTGTCGCGCCTGCACCTCCACCTCAACGGTCTCACGTATCATTTTTCCACCGACCGATCGGAACTCAACGAGTTCAACTACGGCCTCGGCGCCTCCTGGGACCTCGGCCGCCTCGCGGCCGACAATCGCCTCATCGACGGCACGATCATCGCCGTGGAAGGCGAAGTCTACAGTGATTCCTTCTCCCAGCTCGGCGCCGCCTTCGGCCTCTCCGCCCAACGGAACCTCTGCCGCGGCCTCGATTTCGGCCTGCGCCTCGGGCTCATGCACGAAGACAACCTGCGCGACAAGGTCGGCGTCGCCGTCTTCCCCTATCTGCTCCCCTACCTGCAGACCCGCTTCGGCGGCCCGCTCGACGCGCGCCTCACCCTCGTGCCGCCGCTCGGCAGCAAGACCGGCGGCTTAGCCGCACTGCAGCTCATCCTCCACTTCTGATCACGAATGGCCCGCATCGCGCTGCTGTATTGAAAAGGCCGCCCGCTGCCTGAAAAATCATCTCCAGCCATGAAAATCACCTACCTGTCCCATTCCTGCATCCTCATCGAAACCGGCGAGCACCGCCTCCTCGTCGACCCCTTCCTCACCGGCAACCCGCTTGCCACCGTCGATGCCGCCTCGGTCGACTGCGACTACATCGCCATCACCCACGGCCACGACGATCATGTCGGCGACGCCGGCGACATCGCGCGCCGCACCGGCGCCACGATCATCGCCAACTACGAGATCGCCACCTACTTCGGCAGCCAGGGCCTCAAGGCCCACGGCATGTATCACGGCGGCAAGTGGCAGTTCCCCTTCGGCACCGCCAAAATGGTCCTCGCTCATCATGGATCCGGATACAGCGGGGGCAACGAGGGCCCGCTGCGCTACATGGGCAGCCCCGCCGGCTTCGTCTTCACCATCGAGGGGAAAAACATCTACCACGCGGGCGACACCTGCGTCTTCCTCGAGATGGAGCTCATCGGCCGCATGCACCCGCTCGAAGCGGCCTTCCTCCCCATCGGCGACAACTTCACCATGGGCATCGACGAGGCCACCGAGGCGGTCAAGCTCCTCAAGCCCCGCAAAGTCGTCCCCATCCACTACAACACCTGGGAACTCATCGCCGTGGACCCGCAGGCCTTCGCCGCCCGCGCGCGTGAGGCGGGCGCCGAACCGGTCGTCCTCGCCCCCGGTGCCTCGCTCGAGCTTTAGCCTCCGCGGCCGCGCCCCTTTTTTCTCGTCCGTCTCCTGCCCCGGGCCTTTGCTCGGGGCATTCCTTTTACCCATGGCGTTTCCCGACGTTCCCGAGCACCTGCAACAACGCGACCTCCGCGAGCCCGACCTCGCCGACATCCGCCGCGCCCTCCTCCTCGCCTACGGCTGGATGCACCTCTCGCGCACTGCGGACAACCGCATCCTCGAGCTCTTCCGCCAGGGGAAAATCAAGGGCACCGTCACCGGCGCGCAGGGCAACGAAGCGCTCGCCACCGCCGTCGCGCTCAGCCTCGACAAGGCCATCGACGTCGTCTCCTGGACCCACCGCGACCTCCCCGGCCACCTCATCTGGAGCGGCCACCTCGTCGAGCACCTCTGCCAATACCTCGCCAACAGCGGCAGCCCGACCTTCGCCCGCGAAGGCAACGTGCATCATGGGGATCCCGCCAACCGCAGCTTCCCCATGATCAGCCACCTCGGCGCCATGCTCTCCAACGTCCTCGGGGGGGCTGACTCCCAGCGCCGCCAGGGCCGGCCCGCCGTCGGCGTGGCCATCTTCGGCGACGGCGGCAGCAGCACCGGCGACATCCACGAATCGATGAATCTCGCGAGCGTGCTCGGCCTGCCCGTGCTCTTCCTCATCGAAAACAACCAATACGCCTACTCCACCCCCACCGCCCAGCAGTTCCGGGGAGACGCCCTCTACAAGCGTGCCGCCGGCTACGGTATGGAGGGTCGCCGCATCGACGCCACCGATCCCGAGACCACCCTTCGCGAAATCACCGCCGCCGTCGCGCGCGTCCGCGAAACCGGCCGCCCGATGCTTATCGAGGCCCGGACCCTTCGTCTCCGCGGCCACGCGGCCTACGACACCTGCGACTACCTCCCCGAGGGCATGCAGGCGGCCTGGGAAAAACAAGATCCGCTTCCCCGGCTGCGCGCCCGCCTCGCCGAAGACGGCCTCGCCGATTCCCTCGAAACGATCGAAACAGCCAACAAGGCCTTCTTCGAAGCCTGCCTCGGTGAGGCGCTCAAATTTCCGCCGCCGGCTCCCGCCGTCCTCACCGACAAAGTCTTCTCCCCCCGGCGCCTCGAGCCCGACTGGCAGCCCGGCCCCATGCCCGAGCGGCTCACCTTCGCCCAGGCCCTGCAGCGGGCGCACCGCAAAATTCTCTCCGAACGGCCCGAGTCCCTCGTCATGGGCCAGGACATCGCCGACTACGGCGGCGCGTTCAAAGTCACCGAAGGACTCCTCAAAGAATTCGGCCGCGACCGCGTCCTCAACACCCCGCTGGCTGAATCCGCCACCACCGGCTACGCCATCGGCCTCGCCCTCACCGGCCACCGCCCCATCGTCGAATTCCAATTCGCCGACTTCGCCACCGACGCCACCACTCAGATCATCCTCAACGCCGCCACCTACCACTTCCGCTCCGGCGCCGAGGTCCCCCTCGTTCTCCGCCTGCCCTGCGGTGGCGGCCTCACCTTCGGCTCCTTTCACTCCCAGGACCTCGAAAGCCTCTACGCTCACGCCCCGGGCCTGAAAATCCTCTACCCGAGCACCCCGCAGGACGCCTTCAACGCCCTGCTCGCCGCCTACGAGGACAACAATCCCGTCCTGCTCTTCGAACACAAGCGCCTCTACCGCCTCCATCGCGCCGAGGTCGCCTTCGACCCCAACTACCGCTCCATCTGGCGTCCTCACAAAGTTCGCTCCGGCACCCACGGCACGATCATCGCCTACGGAGAAATGCTCCTGCTCGCCGTCGAAGCCGCCGACTACCTCGCCGTCGAATACGGCTACACCTTCGACGTCTTCGACCTGCGCGCCCTCGCTCCGCTGCAGCTCGACGAAATCCAGGCCTCGCTCGCCGCCACCCACCGCCTCTGCGTCGTCCACGAAGGCCGCACCACCTGCGGCTTTGGCGCCGAGCTCATCGCCCGCCTCACCGGCCAGCACTTCCACGACATGGACGCCGCCCCGTTGCGGATCGCCTCCGCCGACACGCCCGTCCCCTTCGCCCCGGAACTCGAACAAGTCTACCGTCCCTCCCGCGACTCCATCATCGAAGCCCTCATCGACTGGTTCGAATGACCGCCCCCGACACACCCTCCTCCGCCGCCTCACGCCTCGACTGGGGCCGCATCCGCCTCTTCGCCATGGACGTCGACGGCATCCTCACCGACGGCACCGTCTGCATCTCCTCGGACGGATCCGAAGCCAAGACCTTCTCCATCCTCGACGGCCTCGGCCTCGTGCGCCTGCGCGAGGCCGGCATCACCGTCGCCTGGATCTCCGGGCGCGCCTCCGGCGCCACCACCCGCCGCGCCGAGGAGCTGCGCATCGCTCACCTCATCCAGGGCCGCAAAGACAAAATCACCGCCCTGACGGAACTCATGGCCGAACTGGGACTCCAACCCCGGGAAGTCTGCTACATGGGCGACGACGACATCGACGCACCCGCCATCGAACACGCCGGCATCGGCGTCTCCGTCCCCACCGCCATGCCGGCCGCCCGGACGGCCGCCGACTACATCACCACCCTGCCCGCCGGCCGGGGGGCCGTGCGCGAAATCTGCGACCTCATCCTCGCCGCCCGTTCTCCCGAAACCACCGCCTCCGACACCCGGGCATGATCCGAACCCGCCGCATCGCCTTCATCGCGCTCCTCCTGGCCGCCACCGCCGGGCTCGCCCAGGTCATGCCCAATGCCCCGGTCGTCAACTTCCGCTTCCCCATGTTCAACTCCGAGGGTTACAAGACCTGGGAGCTGCGCGGCGCCGAAGGGCGCTACATCAACGAGAACCGCGTCGAACTGACCAACGTCAACCTCCGCATCTACAGCGGCGACGAAACCGGCGCGCTCCAGACCGAAATCTCCAGCCCGAAAGCCATCATCGAAATCGACACACGCATCGTCCGCGGCCCCGAATCCGTCCACGTCGTCGGCCCGGGCTACGAGATGTTCGGCGAAGACTGGCGCTATGACGACGCGGACAAGACCATCGTCGTGCAGCGCAACGTCGTCGTCACCTTCGATGACTCCGTCGGCAACATCCTCAAATGAAACGTCGCTTCGCTCTGCTTCATCCTCTTCTCGGCCTTGCCCTCCTGCCGCTCGCCGGCGCGGCGGCCGGCGCCGCAGCGGATACCCCGCCACCCGCCGCCGGCGTATCCGAACTCAAAGACACCATCGTCACCAGCGACCACCTCGAGCTGCGCAACGACGGTGAACTCGCCTATTTCGCCTTCAGCGGCAACGTCCGCCTCACCGGGACCAACCTCGAGGTCACCTGCGACAAACTCGAGATCTACGCCGAATCCAAAAAAGGCGAAGATGGCTCGCTCGGCAGCGTCGGCGGCCTGCGCCGCATCGTCGCCACCGGCCACGTCGTCATCGCCCAGGAGGGGCGCCGCGCCACCGCGGGCCGCGCCGAAGTGCTGCCCGATGAGGACAAAATCGTCCTCACCGAGGATCCCGTCGTCACCGATCCCCAGGGCACCGTATCCGGCGAGCGCATGACCTTCTACCGGGGCAGGCAAAACGGCGAGATCGTCAAGCCACGCGTCCTGCTCCGCGCCCTCCCCGACCTCGGCTTCCCCAGGCGACCCGCCACCGACGGGCCCGCCACCGACAGCACGGACGGCGCTGACGCCCCGGCCCCGGAAAGCGCATCCTCCAACGGCGCAGCCGAAGACAACCCGCAGCCGTGAGCGAACCGACCTCCAGCCAGCCGTCCGCCAACGCGCCGGAACCGGTCACCGTCCGCACCGCCGAGGGCCGGCGCTCCACCATCGCCACCCGGGAGCTGGGCAAGACCTACGGCAAGCGCCGGGTCGTCAACGGCGTCAACCTCCACGTCGCCTCCGGCGAAGTCGTCGGCCTGCTCGGCCCCAATGGCGCCGGCAAGACGACCACATTCTACATGATCGTCGGCCTCGTCCCCGCCACCGACGGCGCCGTGCTGCTCGACGACCGGGAGATCACCCACATGCGCATGCACCAGCGCGCACGCGCCGGCCTCGGGTATCTGCCGCAGGAACCCAGCATCTTTCGCAAGCTCACCGTCGAGGAAAACGTCCGCGCCATCGCCGAGACCCTCGCTGTCTCCCGGGCCGAGCGCCGGGAACTGGTCGAACGCCAGCTCGCCGACCTCGGCCTCACCCACCTCGCCCGCCAGAAGGCCTACACCCTCAGCGGCGGCGAGCGCCGGCGCCTCGAGATCGCCCGCGCCCTCGTCACCCGCCCGCGCTTCCTGCTCATGGACGAGCCCTTCAGCGGCGTCGATCCCATCTCCGTCGCCGAAGTCCAGCGCATCGTGCTCTCCCTTAAGGCCCGCGGTATCGGCATCCTCATCACCGACCACAACGTGCGCGAAACCCTCCGGATCGTCGATCGCGCCTACCTCATCCACCAGGGGCGCGTCCTCTCGGAAGGCACCGGCCAGTTTCTCATCAACGATCCCCAAAGCCGCAAATTCTACCTCGGAGAAAACTTCGATCTGTGAACGATACCCTCTCTGTCATCTCCCGGCCCCGCCGCCCCGCGAGCATCACCGTCGAACACTTCTACAAGACCTATCGCGAGCGCCTCAAACTCGAGGTCATCGCCGGCGCGGCCGGCATGCGCCGCACCATCCGCGAGGTCAGCATCAACCGCCCCGCCCTCGCGCTCACCGGATTCTTCAAATACTTTCCCAACAAGCGCATCCAGGTCCTCGGTGCCGGCGAGATGACCTACCTCAAGACCCTCTCCGAAGCCAAACAGCGGAAGATCTTCGAAGAGTTCGCCCGGCGGCGCGTCCCCTGCCTCATCCTCTCGCGCAACTTCCAGCCCACCCCGGCCATGCGCGAAACCTGCGAGGCGCGCCGGCTGCCGTTGATGCGCACCCCGATGATCACGATGAACTTCATCAACGTGGCCACCCTCTGCGTGGACAACGAATTCGCGCCCACCACCACGCTCCACGGCACGATGATGGACATCAAGGGCATCGGCGTCTTCCTGCGCGGCGACAGCGGCGTCGGCAAAAGCGAGTGCGCCCTCGCTCTCATCGAACGCGGGCACACCCTCATTTCCGACGATTTCACCTACATCCGCCTCCTCGACGAACGCGAACTCGTCGCCACCAGCCCGGAACTGAACCGCGGCTACATGGAGTGCCGCGGCCTCGGCATCATCAATGTCGGCGAACTCTTCGGCATCCGTTCGGTGCGGCGGGAGAAGCGCGTCGACATGGTGATCTCGCTGCGGGAATACACCCCGGATGTCGTGGAAGAACGCACCGGCCTGGAGCATGCCACGTTCGAAATTCTCGGCATCAGCGTCTCCCACGTCGAACTCTACGTGCGCCCCGGCCGCGACATCGCCCGCCTCGTCGAAGTCGCCGCCCTCATCGAAGCCCTCCGCAAAATGGGGCACGATCCCGCCCGCGAATTCAACGAGCGTCTGATCGAATTCATGGCCAAATAATAGCGGTCCTCAGGGCTCGCCGGGACCCTCACGCGACGCGTGAGTCCATGGTTTTCAAGGGGCTGCGCGGCAGGGCCGTTTGTGGCGATCTGGCAACACGCAAACAGCCGAAACTTCTCCGCAAACCGCTGTGAACAAGATGTCCACAAGTTCGCCTTGAAAAGCCGGTTTTCCTGATCGTTACTCGTCGTCCCTTTCGCCCGCTCGCGGTTTCCGCCGAGCCTGTTCTTTGCCGCCTCCCTGCACCCGCCATCAGCCTCCCTCGCAAAAACCCCCAACTACCTCACCGACAGGCACTTCCGTGCAATGCTGTCGATTGCCGCCAAGCACCTGTCGCCGTATCCCTTTCCCGCCTTCACCGGGAGGCAGCCACGTCGGTGCGGACGCGTCAGAACAGGCGACTTCGAGGCCGTTTGTGAATAAGCGAAGGGGCCATTGTCGCCGCATGCCCACCACCGCCACAGATTCACACGTTTGGAACACGGTCAAAGCCGAGCTGGCCTCGGCCGTGCCGACGGACATTTTCGAAACCTGGCTCGCCTCGGTCGAGTGCGACTGCCTCGACGATGAGCACGTGCGTCTCACGGTCCCCAGCGACTTCGCCGCGATCTGGATCAATGACAACTACCGTGACCTGATCGCCCAGAAATTCCGGCACGTCCTCGGCCACGCCGTCAGCCTCGACATCCGATCCGGCGGAACCGAACAGACCTCAGAAACCGCGACCGCCCAGGCCGACCCGGAGCCGGCCGCCGCGCCGGCACCGTCCCGCCCCGCCCGCCGCGTCGTCCCGATCGAAGAGCGGATCATGGGCGCCTCCTCGCTCAACCCGCGCAACACGTTCGAAACCTTCGTCGTCGGCTCCAACAGCCAGCTCGCTCATGCCGCGGCCCTCGCGGTCGCCCAGGCCCCCGCCCAGGCCTACAATCCCCTCTTCCTCTACGGCGAAACCGGGCTGGGCAAGACGCACCTGATGCACGCGGTCGGCCACCACGTGCTGCACACCAACGAAAACGCCCGCGTCGCCTACCTCTCCTGCGAGAAGTTCACCAACGAATACATCCAGGCCCTGCAGGACAACGCGCTCACCCAGTTCCGCCGCCGCTATCGCAATGTCGACGTCCTCCTGCTCGACGACGTCCAGTTCCTCAGCGGCAAGGAGCGCATCCAGGAGGAATTCTTCCACACCTTCAACGACCTGTTCGAATCCGGGAAACAGATCTTCCTCTCCAACGACCGGCCGGCCAGTGAGATCGCCCGCCTCGAGTCGCGCCTCGTCTCCCGCTTCCAGTGGGGGCTGATGGCCGACATCCAGCCGCCGGATCTCGAAACGCGCGAGGCCATCCTTCGCTCGAAGGCCGCCTCGCTCAAGACCGAGATCGATCCCGAAGTCATCGCCTTCATCGCGAAGCACATCTCCCGCAACATCCGCCGTCTCGAAGGCGCGCTGCTCAAGGTCGCCAGCTACTCCGCCCTCTCCGGTGAGCCCGTCAACGTGGCCGCCGCCGAAAAGCTCCTCGGCGACATGCTCATGGAAGAGGCCCAGCAGCAGGTCACCATCGAAACCATTCAAAAGCGCGTCGCCGACTTCTTCCAGCTCCGCCTCGCCGACATGGTCAGCCGCCGCCGTCCGGCCAACATCGCCGGCGCCCGGCAGATCGCCATGTATCTGAGCCGCATCCTCACCCGCCACTCCCTCCAGGAAATCGGTGAGGCCTTCGGCGGACGCGACCACGGCACCGTCATCCACGCCTGCCGGGCCGTCGAAAACCTCATGGAGCAGGACGCCTCTGTGCGCAGCAACGTCGAGTTCCTCAAAAACCAACTCTCCCGCTGACGCCGCACCGTCGGCTCCGCGCCGCTCCCCTGCGAACGGCCGGGCGGCGTCCTTTCAGGTCGCCCGCCCTCCCCGCTCCTCCGTCCCCCCGAACCACGGCGACGCTTGACGCGCCCGCGCCCCCGCGAAATCTTCCCCGCCGTCACCACTGACAACCGGCACCATGAAACTCACACCCGAACAAAAAGAAGCAGTCGCCCAATGGCTCGCGGAAGAGGCCACCATCGCCGACGTCCAGAAACGCCTTCGCGATGAATTCGGCATCTCCATGACGTTCATGGAAACCCGGTTCCTCATCGACGACCTCGGTCTCGACATCAAGGACGCGCCCAAACCCGGCGCCGATGTCGACACTGCGGCCACGCCTGACGGCGCCCCCGCCTCCGGCACGGACGCCGAGGCCGAACTCGTCGACGACGATGCCCCGGCCGGCGGCACCGGCGGCGTTTCCGTCGAGGTCGATCAAGTCACCCGTCCCGGCGCCGCCATCAGCGGCACCGTCACATTCAGCGACGGCAAGTCCGGCCACTGGGCGCTCGATCAATACGGCCGCATCGTCTTCCAGGGCTCCGATCCCGAATACCGTCCGAGCCAGGCCGATCTCGAGGCATTCCAGCGGGAACTCAGCGCCAAACTCGAGCGCCACGGCTACTGAGGCGCGCGCCCGCCGCTTCCGCTTCCCCCGCCCGCTCCGCTCCATCGCCCCGGCCACCGGGGCCGGGCCGGTCATCGCATGGGGGCGCGAAGTGCCGCGTTACGCGAGTGACTCGCCGAGCATCTCGAGAAGTTGAGCCTCGTCGATCACCGGGACGCCGAGCTGTTGCGCCTTCGTGAGCTTCGAGCCCGCCTCGTCTCCGGCGACGACATAGTCAGTTTTACGGCTCACGCTGCCCGTCACCTTGCCTCCGGCGACCTCGATCTTCGCCCGGGCCTCGTCCCGCTTCAGATGCGGCAGCGTGCCGGTGAGCACGAAGGTTTTTCCGGCGACCGCGCCGTTGTTGTCCTCGCCCTCACCGGCCGCAGGCGGCGGAGTCGGCTGCACGCCCAGGTCCTGCAGGCGCGAAAGCAGGATCTGATTCTCCGGCTCGTTGAAAAAGGCGCGGATGCCCAGCGCGGTTTTCGCGCCGATGCCCGGTATCGCTTCGAGTTCCTCCACCGATGCGTTCGCCAACGCCTCCAGTGAACCGAATCGGCGGGCGAGATCCTTCGCCGCCGCGGCACCGACGCCCGGAATGCCCAGGCCGTGAATAAAGCGCCAGAGCTCGGCCCGCTTCGCCCTCTCGATGGCTGCCAGCAGATTGTCCGTGGATTTCTCCACATTGCGGCCCAGCGTCAGCAGATCCTCGCGACGGAGCGTGAAGATGTCCGGGATGCTTCGCACCCAGCCCTTGTCCACCAGCGTATCCACCATCGCTGTGCCCAGCCCTTCGATATCGAGACAGGCCTTCGAGGCGAAATGCTCGATGCGGCGACGCACCTGGGCGGGACACCCGAGATTCGGGCAGCGCCAGGCCACCTCGCCGGGCAGCCGGATCGCCTCGGTGCCGCACTCCGGACACTGGGTGGGGAAACGGTAGGGCACGCTCTGCGGCGGCCGTTTCTCAAGATTCACCCCGACCACCGCCGGGATGATCTCCCCGGCTTTCTCCACGATCACCGTATCGCCGATGCGCACGTCCTTGCGCGCGATCTCATCGGCATTGTGCAGGGTGGCCCGCGAAACCGTCGTGCCGGCGAGCTGCACCGGGGCCAGTTCGGCCACCGGCGTCAACACCCCCGTGCGGCCCACCTGGATGGTGATGTCGCGCAGCAGCGTCTCCGCCCGCTCGGCCGCGAACTTGTAGGCGATCGCCCAGCGCGGCGCGCGCGCCGTGCTGCCGGCCTCGCGCTGCAGCTCGAGGTCGTCGAGTTTCACGACGGCGCCGTCGGTCGCGTAGGCGAAGGCATCACGCATCCCGTCCAGCTCGGCGATCGCCGCCCACGCCGCGTCGATGCCCTGGACGGTCCAGAAGCGCTCGAGCGTCGGCAGCCCCCACGCCGCCAGGCGCTCGTGCAGCTCGTGGTGCCGGCGAATGAGCGGCTCGGAAACAAACCCGAGCCCATAAAGAACGATGTCGAGCCGCCGCCGAGCCGCCTCCCGCGGATCGAGGAGCTTGACGGTGCCCGCCGCGAGATTGCGCGGATTGGCGAAGCCATCCAACCCCGCCTCCTCGCGCTCGCGGTTGATCCGGCGAAACTCCTCGATCGTCATGAAAATCTCACCACGGATCTCGACGACCTCCGGGTGCCCGGTGCCCGCCAGGGTCATCGGCAGGGTCGGGATGAGCCGGGCATTGGCCGAGATGTCGTCGCCCTCCACGCCGTTCCCGCGGGTCACGGCCCGGACGAACCGCCCGCGCTCGTAGGTGAGGCTCACCGCCACCCCGTCGACTTTCGGTTCGACGACATAATCGAGCACCTCCGCCCCCAGCAGCTTGCGCAGGCGTGCATCGAAGGCACGCAGCTCCGCCTCGGAGTAGGTGTTGTCGAGACTCTGCATCGGCTCGCGGTGCCGATACGTCTCGAAACCCGGCGTGCGGTCATCGCCGACCGTCGCGGTCGGTGAATCCGGCGAGGCCAGCTCCGGATGCGCGGCCTCCAGCTCGGCCAGCTCGCGCTTGAGCGCGTCGTAATCGGCATCGGCGATCAGCGGCCGCGCCTCGCGATAATAGTGCTCATCATGCCTGCGGATTTCTTCGCGCAGCTGGCGAATGCGGTCGGCAATGGCGGGATCGATCATGACGAAAGTGATTTAAGCGACTCGGGGCGGGTCAGCGTGCAAGCCACTTCAGGTTCCCCCGGGGCAGCTCGCCCGCCCCGGCGCAGCGGCGCCCACTCCAGCAGACGGCGCCACCATGGCACGTAGATGTAAAGCGCCGCCGCCACCAGCGCGCCCGAAACATCGGCGATCCAGTCGGCAAGTTCCACCGCCCGTCCCGGCGTGAAGGACTGGCGAAACTCATCCATCGCGCCGTAGGCCGCCGCGACGAGCACCGCCAGAACCATCGTCTGCCGTTCCCGCCCCTGCCGATACACCACGCGCGCCGCCAGCGTCCCGAAAAGGCCAAAGACCAGAAAATGCGCGACCTTGTCGAGCCCCGGCACCGACGGCGCCGCCACCTGCCCCTGCCCCGAGGCGAAAAAGACCGTCGCCGCCAGCAGGCACGGCCAGAAAACCGCCCGCCAGCGGCACCGCCCGCTCTGCCTGTGCTCCGATGTGCCCATGTTCCTCGACAAAGGCGCAGGCAACACCGGTCATCCTCTTCGCTCAACTCCAAATACCTCCGCCGACCTCCGGCCGCGGCGTGACGTCTGCCCCCTCCCTCCACCCATGCCCCCGCTCCACCGGCCGCCTCCACCGCCCATCCGGCCGAAACCAGTTGCTAACGTCCGCCCGCCGTCATTGCGTGTCCATCGCCGTCTCTGGCGCCGTTTTCGCCTCGTCGCGACCGAAGCGGCCAGGCGCACCAAACCAGCAGCTTCCGTCTATCTATCTGTAAGCACCGCATCCGCACCACATCGCTCTTCCCCCTTGCCCTCGCCGCCGCCATCGCAGCCGCTCCGCTCGCCAGCGCCGCAACAACCGACACGGCTCCAGCCGAAGCGGGCTGGAAAATCCTCGATACCGTCGGCACGCCCCACAAGCGCCATGAATGCGCCTTCGTCGGCTGTGGCGATGCCATGTATCTGATCGGCGGCCGGCGCGTCCAGCCCGTGGATCGATTCGACCCGAAGACAAAAACCTGGACACACGCCTCCCCGCCTCCCGTCGAAATCCACCACTTCCAGCCCGTCGTCTGGCGCGGCAAAATCTACCTCGCCAGCGCCATGACCGGCCCCTACCCCCACGAGACCGGCCTGCCCACCATCCTCATCTACGACCCGAAGACCGACACCTGGGAAACCGGGCCGGAGATCCCCCCGGAGCGTCGCCGCGGGGGCGCCGGCTGCGTGATCGTCGGCAACACGCTCTATCTCATCGCCGGCATCATCGACGGCCACTGGTCGGGCCATGTGAAGTGGCTCGACGCCCTCGATCTCGAAACCGGCCAGTGGCGTGTCCTGCCCGACGCCCCCCATGCCCGCGACCACTTCCAGGCGGCAGTGATCGACGGCAAGATCTATGCCGCCGGCGGGCGCCGCTCCTCCGCAGCCACCGGCGACACCTTCAACCTGCTCGTGCCCGAAGTCGACGTCTTCGACCTCGCCTCGCAGACGTGGACCACCCTCGAAAACGCCCCGCTGCCGACCCCGCGTGCCGGCACCTCCACGATTGCCATCGGTTTCGATCTCATCGTCGCCGGCGGCGAAAGCGTCCAGAAGGTGGCGCACAACGAAGTCGAGGCCCTCGACACCCGCACCAGCACCTGGCGCAGCCTCCCGTCGCTGGCCCGCGGTCGCCATGGCACCGGCCTGGTTCTCTGGAACGGCGCGCTCTATACCGCCTCCGGCAGCGGCAACCGCGGCGGCGGCCCCGAGCTCGAATCGATCGAGCGCTGGGAGCTCCCCGCCCCTCAGCCGGAGAACTGATTCTCCCTTTTTCAGGAGCGCGTCAGTTGGCGCACTCGCCCGGCCTGCCTGCGCGCCGGGAACCGGCGTGCCATGAAGCGGCCGGGCGGCTGCACCAGTGCCGCCCCAGCCTCGTCGAGCTTCGCCCGGCGCCCCGGTATCCCGGAAAAGGCCGGTCGCTCCAAAAACCGCCCCCTTCATCCCTCCCGACCCGCGGCGACCGCCAGCTCTGCCCGGGATGCGCACAAACAAACGCCATCCCTGTGCAAGCCATGCCAACCCGTCATCGCCTCCCACGCTCTCTCTGTCTTGCCTGCCTGCTCGGCAGCCTCTCCGCCGCCGGCCTCGGCATCCCGGTCAGCGCACACGCTGCGCCGCCCAATGTCCACGTCGGCATCTCGATCGGGGTCAAACTCCCCCACGGCGCCGTGCGCGTCGATGTGGGCGGCAAGCCCTACTATTACCATCGCGGTGTGTTCTACCGGAAGGGCCCGCGCGGCTTCGTTGTCGTCGCCCCGCCACGCGGCGCAATCGTCCGCACGCTGCCACCTCACCACAAGCGGGTGATCATCCGCGGAACGGTCTACTACCGCGCAGGCGACACCTACTACAGACCGACGCCGGGCGGGTTCATGGTCGTCGAGATCGCGGATCCTCCCCCGACCGAAGCGCCAGCGACCCCTCCGGCGTCCCATGCCGATCCCGCCGACTTTTCCGTGTGGCTCGACGGCCGCGAATACATTCTCCGGGACGGACAGTTCTTCCAGCGCAGCCCGGAAGGGCTCGTCTGGCACGAGCCCCCCTTCGGCGCCACCGCGTCCACGCTTCCGGCCGGCGCCGAGAGTATCTGGTTTCAAGATACCGAATACTTCGAAGTCGACGGCGTCTTCTTCCGGAAGACCCCCGACGGCTACCGCCTCGTCGCACCGCCGTGGGAATCCTCCCGAGACAACGCGACCGCCACGGAAGACGCTGAAAACGCATGAAAACGCCCCGCCGATTCCGTTTCTCCGGACAACACTTGCAAGCCACCAGGCTCCGCGCACTCGCGCTCCTCGCCGCCTTGCCCTGCATGGCCGGGTCCGCGCGAGCCGAAGCACCGGCCGATACGGCCCCGCCGCACCCGCCAGGCCCGCCGGTCGCGACCCTCGAAGCCCGCGAACATTTCTTTCAGGACGAGATCGAGCTGATCGCCCGGGCCGCACCGGCTGGACAACCGCCGCGCCGGGACGGATCCGAGGACGGCGATCGACGCTCCGGTCGCCGCCCGCC
>RFJS01000261.1 GCA_003694825.1 Verrucomicrobiota bacterium
AACATCCCCATGGATCCCGACCGCCTTTCCCAGCTGCGCCGACAACGCGAACTCATCCGCCAACACCTCGCGTGGCTCGACTCGGAAATCGCCGCCGCATCCCACACCTCTCCTTCCCCCACGCCCAGCCCAACCGATGGCGCCGACGCGCCGGCGCAGCCCGCCTCCAGCTCGACCGACGCCGCCGCACCGCTCTCGCGCGCAGCCGACTCCTCCAACGCCTCCGGCGAAGACGCGGCCCCCCTCATCCCCGATCCCGACCCCGGCTCCGTGCACAACGAAGTCCGGCGCGGCTGCCTCATCTACGCCGGCATCCTCGCCGGTCTGCTCGCCGCTCTGATCGCCTTCATCTACTGGCGTTACTGATCGATGCCACCCCCGAGCTCGCGCGGAGACACCCAGATTCCGCCGGCCTCCTGGGAACGGAAAACCGCCTCGGTAAAGCGCATGTAGGCAAGCCCGTCCTCGAAATTGGTCAACTGCACCGGAGCGCCGGTGCGGATGCTCTCGACAAAGTCCGCCTCGACACGCCAGCCGCGCCGCTCCGACTCCGGAACCGCCACCGGGGCCTCTTCCCCACCGACCGGGGCGAAATACAGCGCATTCTCCGCAAAATCGCCGCGCAGACAACCGCGAGAGCCGTTGACCCGAATCTCGGTGCGCGGCCTCGTCGTCTCCACCCCGCTGAAATGGCCGACCAACCGGCCGCCATCAGCATACTCACCGAGCACCGTGACGGCATCCGGAATGCGCACGACAACCTCGCGTCCCTCCCCATCTCGCCTCGACTTCGTGAAGACACGCCCCTGCGCCAGCACCCGCACCGGATCGATCCCCGTCCAGCGGCGTCCCATCTCGTAATAAATGCCGAGCATCAGCGTATTGACCCCGCTCAGCTCGAAATCCTGCCGCCAGCTCAGCGGCGCGGACGCATCCGCGCACGCCGGACCGGTCTGCGTCAGGCAGACCTCGCGCAACTCGCCGATCCTCCCCTCGGCGAACAGGCGTGAAACCGCCGCATCCAGATCGAGCGACATCGGTGCCGGCACGATCTGGGCGACCAGCTCGGGATGCTTCCGGGAAGCCTCCAGCATCCGCTCGGCCTCCGCCACATTGCGGGCCATGCGTGCCTCGGTCAGCACATGCTTCCCCGCCTCGAGTGCGGCGCAGGTGATCTCGGCGTGAAGATAGGGCCAGGTGCCGATGCAGACCGCATCGACATCATCCGCCTCCACGATCTCGCGCCAGTGACCACAGATGCGCGGGATCCCAAAGGCCTCCGCCACCGCCCGCGACGAAGCCTCGGTGCGATTGCACACCGCCACGACCTCGACGCCCTCGATCGCCTGAAAACCGGGGATGTGCCGCAACCGGGTATTGGCTCCTGCACCCACCACACCGATGCGAATCGTTTCGCGCGTTGCCATGGCCCCACCCAAACAGCCGGTCCGGCCCCTGCCAAGCCGATGCGTGGTTCTCCCTCCCGCGCCATCGCCCCTTCGCCGGCCCAATGCCCGCCTCGCCCCTTGAGAATTCCCCTTCCGCATGCGAGAGAATGATTTGAAAACCCGCCGCTCAACGCCATGCTTGCCCCGTGAAGTCGAAATCCACAGCCCGGCTCTCCTTTGAGGAAGCTCTCGCGAGGCTCGAAAAGCTCGTCGCCGAAATGGAAACAGGCGAGGTGCCGCTCGCCGAGCTGATCGAACGCTACGAAGAGGGCAACCGCATGCTGGCCATCTGCTCCGAACGCCTCCGCGCCGCCGAAGAAAAGATCGAACTCATTCGCAAGGAGCGTGAGGGCGTCTCGTTCGAAGAATTCGACCCGGACAAGCTGTGACCCAACCCGCATCCCCCCGCAACCACACCGGCACGGACGCCGGCCGTTCGCGCCTTCCCGCCGGGCGCCGCCAGATCCTGCCCACCCTCTCCTCTCCGGCCGATCTCAAAAAACTCCCGCCTGCCGTCCTTCCTCAGCTCTGCGAGGAAATCCGCGACGCCATCATCGAGACGACCTCGATCAACGGCGGCCACGTCGGCCCCAACCTCGGCGTGGTCGAGCTGACCGTCGCCCTGCACCGCGTCTTCAACACACCGCAGGACAAATTCGTCTTCGATGTCGCCCACCAGGGCTACGTCCACAAACTCCTCACCGGCCGCAACGACGAGCGCTTCTTCAAAATCCGCAAGAGCGGCGGCCTCAGCGGCTTCCTCTACCGGCCCGAGAGCGAACACGACGCCTATGGCGCGGGTCACGCCGGCACCGCGCTCTCCGCCGCCCTCGGCATGGCCGTCGCCCGCGACCTGCAGGGATCCTCCGAACACGTGGTCGCCCTGCTCGGCGACGCCGCCTTCACCTGCGGCATCACCATGGAGGCGCTCAACAACATCGCCTCATCCACCCGCCGGCTCATCGTCATTCTCAACGACAACAAGTGGTCCATCGCCCGCAACGTCGGCGCCATGGCCCGCTACCTCAACGAGGTCATCCAGAACCCCGTCTACAACCGCATCCACGACGACCTCGAATCATTCCTGCGGCGCGTCCCCGGCGGCAGCTCGCTCATCCGCCTCGGCGCACTCGCCAAGGAAGGGGCGAAAAACATGGTCGTCCCCTCCGTGCTCTTCGAGGAATACGGCCTGCGCTACCTTGGCCCGGTCGACGGCCACGACCTCGACGCCCTCGTCAAAAACCTCGAGTTCGCCAAACACGCCGATCAGCCCGTCCTGCTCCACGTCATCACCGTCAAGGGAAAGGGCTACGACGTCGCCCTGCGCCAGCCCGAGCGCTTCCACGGCACCAGTCCCTTCGACCCCGAAACCGGCAAGCCCAGGGCCTCCGGCGGCGACCGTCCGCCCAACTACCAGGACGTCTTCGGCGAGGCCCTCACCCGCTTCGCCAAAGAAAATCCGCGCCTCGTCGGCATCACCGCCGCCATGCCTTCCGGCACCGGCCTGAGCAAGCTCGCCGCCGAATGCCCGAAACAATTTTTCGACGTCGGCATCGCCGAAGAGCACGCCGTGCTTTTCGCCGCCGGCCTCGCCACCCGGGAGATCCACCCCGTCGTCGCCATCTACTCGACCTTCCTCCAGCGCGCATTCGACTGCATCGTCCACGATGTCTGCCTGCAGAACCTGCCCGTCACCTTCTGCATGGATCGCGCGGGGCTCTCCCCCAACGACGGCCCCACCCACCACGGCCTCTTCGACATCGCCTACCTGCGCCCGATCCCCAACACGATCATCATGCAGCCGCGAAACGAGGATGAACTCGTCGACATGCTGCACACCGCCGTGCTCGAGCCCTCCCCGACATTCATCCGCTATCCCCGCGGCGCCGGCACCGGAGCCCCCATCAAACCCGAGCCGGCCCGCCTCGAAATCGGCCGCGCCGAAGTCCTGCGCGAAGGCACCGACCTCGCCATCTGGGCCCTCGGCCCCATGGTCGACGACGCGCTCGCCCTCGCCGACCGCCTCCTGGCCGAAGAGGAACTCGCCGCGACCGTCGTCAACGCCCGCTTCGCCAAACCGCTCGACCGCGACCTGCTCGCCCGGCATGCCGCCGAACTGCCCCTGATCGTGACCATGGAAGACCATGCCGTCACCGGCGGCTTCGGCTCCGCCGTGCTCGAGGCCGTCGAAGAGGCTGGCCTCTCGACACCGGTCGAGCGCATCGGCTGGCCGGACCGCTTCGTGGAACACGGCTCGGACCCCGCGGTCCTGCGCGAGGCCTATGGCCTGTCTCCAGACCAGTGCTACAAGCGCATCCTTGCCCGCTACCGGCAGATTCACCGGGACTCGGTCCGGGCGCTCTCCTGAGCGCGCCTCCACCTGCATCCGGCCGCGCTCCGCCACCCACGCCACCCGCCGGCCCGGCCCGAGGGTGTTTTCATTGCCAAAACCACGCGCCCTTCCTTCATCTACCCGCCTATGAACACTGAACAGCCCTGGGCTGAACGCGTCACTCAGGAGATCGGCAAGGCCGTCCTCGGCCAGTCCACCATTATCGAGCGCATGCTCGTGGCCCTGCTCGCCAACGGCCACGTCCTGCTCGAAGGCATGCCCGGCCTGGCCAAGACGCTTCTCATCAAAAGCCTCGGAACCGCCCTCGGTCTGAAATTCGAACGCATCCAGTTCACCCCCGACCTGCTGCCCAGCGACGTGGTCGGCACCATGGTCTTTCAGCCCGGCGACGGCCGCTTCATCCCCCACCTCGGCCCCATCTTCGCCAACCTCGTCCTCGCCGACGAAATCAACCGCGCCCCCGCCAAGGTCCAGAGCGCCCTGCTCGAAGCCATGCAGGAGCGGCAGGTCACCATCGGCGGCGAATCCCACCGCCTCCCGCACCCCTTCTTCGTCATGGCCACGCAAAACCCCGTCGAACAGGAAGGCACCTACCCCCTGCCCGAAGCGCAGCGCGACCGCTTCCTGTTCAAACTCATGGTCGGCTATCCCGAAGAGTCCGACGAACGGGAGATGATGCGCCGGTGGGGCAAAGTCACCACCCAGCCCGACCTCCAGCCCGTCTCCAACGCCGAGGAACTCCTCTCCCTGCGCGCCCACGTCGACGCCGTCCACGTCGCCCCGGCGATTCAGGACTACATCCTCCATCTCGTGCGCGCCACCCGCGCCACCACCGCGCCCGACGCCGTCCGCAACCGGCTCGCCTACGGCGCTTCGCCGCGCGCCTCCCTCGGCCTCTACCAGGCCAGCAAGGCGCTCGCCTGGCTGCGCGGCCTCGACCACGTCGCCCCGGAAATCGTCCAGGACATCTTCCTCGACGTCATGCGCCATCGCGTCGGCCTCACCTACGAGGCGGAGGCCGAAGGCATCGACGCCGACGCCGTGCTCGCCGAAATCCTCAACCGCGTCGAAGTCCCCGTCGCCTCCATCTCCTGAATACGCGACATGGCTGAAAACCGCCAGTCGACCGCTCTGCCCGACGCCAACCTCGCGCTGCTCCGCCAGCTCGAATGGCGCGTGCGCCACGCAGTCGAGACGGTCCTCACCGGCGAATACCGCTCCTCCTTCCGAGGCCGCGGCATGGAGTTCGACCAGGTCGTCAAATATGAATACGGCGACGACGTCCGCGACATCGACTGGAACGTCACCGCCCGGCTCGGCGAGCCCTATCGCAAGAAATTCGTCGAAGAACGCGAAGTCTGCCTCCTCGTCGTCTTCGAAGACGCGCCCGCCCTCCAGTTCGGCTCCGCCGGACGTACCCGCCGCGAAACCCTCCTCGAACTGGCCGCCCTGCTCATGCTCCTCGGCGCGGTCAACCGCGACCGTGTCGGCCTCATCCACGCCACGCCCGACGGATTCCAGTTTCGCCGCCCGCTGCCCGGCCGCGGGGCGATCCTGCACACCGCCTCCCAGCTTCTCGGCCACCCCGCGCCATCGCTGCTCGAAGACGCCCGTCCCGCCACCATCCCCTGGGACTTCATCATGCGCGCCGCCCCGCGCCACAGCGTCCTGCTCTGGCTCGGCCCCTTCTCCGCCGCACCGCCACCCGAAGCCTGGACGGTGCTGCGCCGGCGCTACCAGACCATGGGTTTCCGCGCCGACGATCCCTGGGACATCGAGCTGCCGCCCGATGCCCGCTTCCCTGTCTTCGATCCGGTCTCGGGCCGCATCCTTCAGGTGGACACCGCCTCACGCGCGCAGCGCGAGGCGCACGCCCAGTGGCGCCGGCGCCGCGACGCCGCCTTTGCCGAACTCTTCCCCAACACGCGCGACCGCCTCGTCATCCGCACCGATGAAGAGGTCCTCGACGCCATGGTCCGGTTCTTTCACCGGCGCAACAAGGCCGCAGCGGGAACGACAGCCGCCGCCCCCCTGTCTCCGTCTCAGCCATGAGCGACTGGACGCTTCACAACCCGCATTGGCTCTGGGCGCTTCTGCTCCTTCCCCTCATCGCCTTCCTGCGCAACCGCCGCCGCGTGCCTGTCCTCGTCGTCCCGTTCGCCGCCGAGTGGCACCGTCCGGCGACCGTCGCTCATGCCTCGTGGCCGGCGACCGTAGCCTATTTCGGCATCGCCCTGCTCATCGTCGCGATGGCGCGCCCGCAAGCCGTCGAGCAAACCCGCGAAGACAACCAGAAGGGCTACGACATCGTCCTCGCCATCGACCTCTCGGGCAGCATGCTCGCCGAGGACTACGAGCGCGAGGGACGCCCTATCAACCGCCTCCAGGCCGTCAAACCCGTCCTCGAAGCCTTCATCAACCGTCGCCCCACCGACCGCATCGGCCTCGTCGTCTTCGCCGGGCGCGCCTACACCATGGCCCCCCTCACCTTCGATCACGACTGGCTCCGCCGCCAGACCGCGCGCCTCCAGGTCGGCCTGCTCGAAGACGGCACCGCCATCGGCGACGGCCTCGGCGTCGCCCTCTCGCGCCTCGAGCAGGCGCGCCGCAACCGGCCGGAGGGCAACGAGGGCGCCTTCGTCGTCCTGCTCACCGACGGCGCCAACAACGCCGGCGCCCTCGATCCCCGCGAAGCCACCCGCATCGCAGAGCAGCGCGGCGTCACCGTCTACACGATCGGGGCCGGCCGCGAAGGTGTCGTGCCGATCCCCGTCTTCGATGCCGAGGGCAACATCCGCGGCCGGCGCCAGATCCTCTCTGATCTCGATGAACCGCTGCTGCGCGAGATCGCCGAGCGCACCGGCGGCCGCTACTTTCGTGCCGCCGATTCCGATACGATCGCAGAGGCCTTTGCCGCCATCGACCAGGCTCGCAAAGTCGAATTCAAGGCCCGCAGCTACGTCGTCACCGCCGAGTGGTTCGCATGGCCGGCCGCCGCCGGGCTCGTCCTGCTCGCTCTCACCGCAGGCGGCACACTGCTGCGGCTCCGCAGGGAGGTGTTCGCATGAGGTGGGAGCACATTCACTGGCTCTGGGCGCTCGCCCTGCCCGTCGGCATGATGGGTTCCTTTCTGTTGTCGGCGCTGCTGCGCCGCCGCGCCCGCAACACCGTCCGCTGGCCGGGCATCCCCCGCGTCGTCGCCGGCCGCTCCGGGCTGCGTCCCGCGCGACCGGGGCGGGAGAGCCGGCGTCCGTGGATGCTCACCCTGGCTCTCGCCGGCATCATCATCGCGCTCGCCCGCCCGCAATGGGGGCAGATCGAAAAACCCGTTCGCGAAAACGCCCGCGAAGTGATGATCGCGCTCGACCTCTCGCGCAGCATGCTCGTTGAGGACGTCCCGCCCAACCGGATCTACCGGGCGCGCCTGCTCACAAAGAGCCTCCTCGAGGGTCTCGACGGCGAGCGCGTCGGCCTGATCGTCTTTGCCGGCACGGCCTTCGTCCAGGTGCCGCTCAGCGCCGACTATGAGATCCTCGAAGAGTTCCTCCCGGAGTTGAAACCTGGATACCTCCCCCAGGGCGGCACCGACTATGCCGGCATGCTCCGGGCCGCCCTCGGCGGATTCAGCCAGGCCGCCGATACCGACCGCTTCCTCATCGTCCTCAGCGATGGCGAGGCGCTCGACGAAGGCTGGCGCGACCAACTGCCCGCCTTGAAAGAGCGCAACGTGCGCGTCATCGCACTTGGCGTCGGCACCCCCTCGGGCGGCTTCATCCCCGACCCGGAAAGCAACGCCTACGTCAAAGACGCCCGCGGCGCCGTCGTGCTCTCCAGGCTCGAACCCGCGACCCTCCAGGCACTCGCGCACGAAACCGGGGGAGCCTACCGGGACGCCAGCCTGTGGGTCGATCTCCCCGCGCTCCTCGCCGAGACCATCGCCCGCGGCCGCCGCGGCGAATTCACCGAGCTGCAGCACATCGACTACATCGAACGCTTCCAGTGGTTTCTCGGCCCCGCCATCCTCCTCGCCCTCATCGGACTCTTCCGCGAAATCCCCGTGCGCCCGCGCGCACGCAACCTTGGCCCGGGCGCACCCGCTCCACAGCCGCCTGCCCCCGCGAAACCCGCCGCGGCCAGAAACGCCGCGGGCACCCTCGCGCTGCTCGTGCTGCTCTTCGGCGCCGCCCCCGACGGGGCTGACGCCCTCGAGCGGGACGAACCGCCGCCGGCCTCGAGTGCCGACCAGCTGCGCGACCTCGTCGCCCGCCTCGCCGACGCACCGGCACCAACCGCCAGCGACTGGCGCGAACTCGCCGAAAAGACCCTCGCCTGGGCCACCGACCTGCGCAACGCCGGCCAGCCCCCGCCTGAGGGCCCGATCCTCGATGCGCTCGCCGCCATCGAAGCCGGCCGTCGACTCGATCCCGACGCCGCCGACTGGGACCGCCTTCGCCAGGAACTCGAAACCTTTCTGCAAAAACCTCCCGAGCCGCCACAGCAAAACCCGAACCAACAACAGCAACAACAGGACGCCTCCGACCAGGAGCAACAGCAACAACAGAACGCCGACAGCCAGCAAAGTGAAGGCGAGGGCTCCGGGACGGACGAACCACAATCGCGGGACAACGCCTCGGGCCGGAACGGCGAAAACCCCAACGCCCCGGACAGCGACGCGTCGCCCCAAAGCCAGGACAATCCGCCCGCCGGCGAACAAGACCGGCAAAACGCAGACAACCCGCAAAATCAGGACTCCGGCGGCAACGACCGCCCACCCGAATCGCAGCCACGCCCCCGTGGCGAACAGCTCGGTGACCTCGCCGACCCCGGCGAGCCAAACCCCGCCGGCCAGGACCGTCCGGAGCCCTCGCGCCACCAGCCACGGCAGAACCAGTCACAGCGCACCTTCGGCGGCCGGCCCGCCGAAAAACACGACGGCCAGCCCATGGACGCCGAAACCGCCGCCATGCTCCGCAAGCTCATGGAAGCCCGCGAGGGCGACTCGCCCGCCCGCCTCTTTCAACTCCTCGAAGACGACTCCGACCAGCCCGCCAAACCCGAAAAGGACTGGTAAGCCCGCAATCGTCACCACCGCACGATGACTCACCGCCCGCACACCGGAATTCTCAAAACGCTGCTCGGCCTCGCGATCTTCCTCGCCCCGGCGACACTCCTCGCGCAGCGCGTCTACTGGGATCCTCCCGGCGGCACCCTCGGCGTCGGCAAGACGGCCGACCTCTCCCTCGTCTTCGAAAACGCCGCCCCCGAGGGCGACATCGCCCTGCCCACCGTGCCCGGCCTCGACTTCGGCATCCCCTCGGTCTCGCGCCAGACGAGTATCATCAATTTAAAGACGACCTCGCGCGTCACCTACACCTACACGGTCCGTCCCATGCAAAAAGGGCGCATCGTCATCCCGCGCTTCATCGTGCAGACCGACGAAGGCCCGATGACGGTGCCCAGCGTCGCCTTCGATGTCGGCGAAGCCTCCGTCGGCCAGACCGGCCTGCCCATCGAGGAGCTCGTCCAGTCCCAGCTCACCGCGTCCACGGAAATCGCCTGGCTCGGCGAGATCGTCGATCTCGACTACCTGCTGGTATCCACACCACGTTACAACTCCAGCCTCGGCAGCGACCCCATCTGGAACCCCTCCGGCATCATCGCCGAACCCTTCGGCAAACCCCAGCAGGTCGAGGTCCGCCAGGGCGGCCTGCGGCGTCCCGCCGTCCGCTACACCACCCGGATGATACCGACCAGCCCGGGACGCCTCGAGCTGCCCCCCGTGCGCCAGCGCATCAACATCCAGACGGGCACCCGCGGCAGCTTTTTCTTCTCCCAGCCGCAAATCGAAGAGTTCCTCATCACCAGCAGCAGCCCCACCATCGACGTGCGCCCGCTCCCCGAGCCGGCGCCGGAGGACTTCCTCGGTGCCGTCGGCCAGTTCACCCTCGAATCGCGCATCGTCCCGGAAAACGCCAGCGTCGGCGAACCGATCACCTGGACGCTCGTGCTGAAGGGCACCGGAAACTGGCCGATGGGCCTGCGGCTCCCGCAGCGCTCGGTCTCGGCGGATTTCGAAGTCGTCCAGCCCGACCCGCGAGAAGAAATCGAAGACGGCCAGATGTTCACCGGCTCCCTCACCGAAGACGCCGTCCTCGTCCCGACCAAACCCGGCATCTACGAACTCGGCCCCATCTCCTTCTCCTTCTTCGACCCAAAAGCCGGCGTCTACCGCACCGAATTCATCGACGCGCGAACCGTGACGATCCAACCCGCGGCCAACCGCTCCCCCCTCTCGCCGCCACCGACCGCCGCCGCCCCGGACGCCCCTGGCCGCGACACCGGCACCGCCGCTCCCCCGGCCGAACCGCCAGCCGCGACCACGACCGCCGAACCCCCGCTTCCCGACGATCTGCCCGCGCCCGCTCCACTGCCCCGCGACCCGCTGCCGGAAGGCCGCACCGGCCTGATCCCCTTCCATCTCCCCGCGGCGTGGTGGTTCCTCGTCGCCTTCATCCCCCCTGCCCTCACCTGGCTCGGCCTCGCCTTCCGCGTCTCCCGGCGCGAGGACCTCACCCGGATCCGCGCCCGCGCCCGCCGCGAGATGCTCGCCCTGCTCGACCGCATGCACGCCGGCGGCCGCACGCCCACCGCTGCCGAACTCGCTCAGTGGCGGCGTCTCACCCGCACCCTCTGGCGCATACCCCGCGCCGAGCCTACCCGCGCCGACATCGCCCGGGCCGTCACCGAGGCGGGCGGCAAGCACGCCCTCGCCTGGGCTGAACTCTGGCGCGAAGCCGATTCCGCCCTCTATGGCAGCGATGGCGAACTGCCCGAAGACTGGACCCTGCGCGCCCTCAAGGCCGCGCGCGAGGCGCGCATCGTGCGGGACCGCCCGGGCTTCCCGCACCGGCTGCGGCATTGGGCGCCCCGCCTCACCGCTCCGCTCCTCGTCCTCATTCTCCTCTGCCCGTCATCCGGCAACGCCGCCGAGGCGGACGCCCGCACGCTCTATCGCGAGGGCAAATTCGCCGAAGCGCGCGCCGCCTGGCTCGCCGCGCTCGCACAAAGCAACCGGGACTGGGCCCTGCACAACAACATCGCCCTCACCTACGCCCAGGAAGAGCGCTGGCCCGAAGCCGCCGCCCACTGGACCTCGGCCCTGCTGCTCAATCCGCGCGAACCGGCCATCCGCGCCAATCTCCGGCTCGCCCTCCTGCACCTCGACGGCGTCGACTCCGAGCTGCGCCGCCTTTTCTCCGACCGGCTTGCCGACCGCGGCATGCGCCTGCTCTCTCCCGCGGGCTGGCAAGTGCTCTTCCTCATCGGGGCGGGAATCGTCGCGGCGGGCCTCGGCGGGATCATCGTCGGGCTGTTTTTCGAACCGGGCCGTCGCTGGCGCCGGTCCGGCGCCGCCCTCGCCGCGGCCGGTGTGCTTCTCTCCGGCACGGCCACGTGGGCCGGCGACCGCTTCGGCCCACTCGCCTCGCCCGACGCCGGCATGATCGTGACACCGACCGAACTCCACTCCATCCCCTCCGATCTCGCCGAAAACCAGCAGAAAACCCTCCTGCCCCCCGGTTCGATCATCGTCATGGACCGCACCTTTCTCGGCTGGCAACGCGTCCAGGCCGGCGGCGGCAGCGTCGGCTGGGTCCGCCGGGAAACGATCATCCCCTTCTACCGGCTGCCGCATGTGAAGCCCGGCTCCGCGGC
>RFJS01000262.1 GCA_003694825.1 Verrucomicrobiota bacterium
ATCGTCCTGAACCTCGAACCCGCCGCGGCCCGCGCCTCCTGATGCGCCGTGGCCGCTCTCTCCATCCCGCACAGTCAACCGATCGAACTGCGTCAACTACCTATCTCTCTTAAGGCCATAGCCCCCCGGGCCGAAGTAAAAACCACCAATCCACCATCAGCTAACGTTCGCAAATGAAAGCACCTCACCTGCATCTCGCATCGTTCCTTCGCGCATGCGTCATGGGCGCCGCGCTCCTCACCGCCTTCGCGTTCTCGGGCAATGACGCTTCGGCCCAGTCCTACGAAAAGATCCGTGCGATCTTCCTCTACAACTTTGCCAAGCACGTCGAATGGCCCGACACGGCCTTCAGCGACGCCAAGGCCCCCATCGTGATCGGCGTGGTCGACGCCTCGAAAGTAGCCAAAGAGCTGGAGCGCAGCGTCCGCGGCAAGGACGCCAACGGCCACGATATCGCCGTCAAAGAGGTTTCCAGCCCGGCCGACGCCGACGGCTGCCACATCGTCTACATTCCCGACAAGGCCAAGGCCCCCGCCTTCATCGAAGCCTTCCAGGGCAAGCCCATCCTCACCGTCGGCGAGCAGAGTAACTTCACCGAAATCGGCGGCATGATCAAGCTGTTCGAAAAAACAACAAGGTCGGCTGTTTCGTCAACGTCACCGCTTCGACCAACGCCGGACTCAAGATGAGCTCCAAGCTCGTCGCGTCCAAGAAATAGCACCCGTCCCTTACACTCATTCCCCGTCATCTAAACCTCGATACGACCCATGAAAAAGCTAGGACTTCGCGCCCGCCTCACATTGACGATATCGTGCGCGGTCGCGGTCGTTCTCGCCGGCCTGGTTTACTTCCAGGTGCGCACGTCCTACGACTACGCACGCCGGGAGGCCTTCAGCAAGGCTGGTGAAACCGCGCTGCGCCACGCCTCGGAAACCTCACATCAGCTCGAAGGAGCCATCACCGGGGCGGCCAGCACGGCCAAAACCTTCGCCGACTTCAAAGCCGAGTGGGTCGAAGACCGAGGCCTCTACAATTCCGTCCTCAAGCAGCTCCTCGCCGCCAATGCCGATTTCGCCGCCGTGTGGACCTGCTGGGAGCCGGATGCCCTGGACGGTGCCGATGCCGACTTCGCCGGCCGCAATGGCTACGACGACACCGGCCGGTTCATCCCGATGTGGTTCCGCGACTCCAGCGACAGCATCGACATCGGCATGGTGCCCAACTACAATAAGCCGGGGGCCAACGACTACTACGTCAAACCCCTCGCCAGCGGTGAAATCTATGTCTCCGAGCCTTTTGAGGTGAAGCTCGGCGATTCCACCCGCGAGGTGATCAGTGTCTCCGTCCCGATCATCTTCAATGGAGAAAACCTCGGCGTCGCCGGCGTGTTCCTCCCCACTTCCACCCTCCAGGAACTCGTTGCCGGGATTCGTCCCTACGAAATCGGCTATGCCACCCTCCTGTCCGACAGCGGGCGCTGCATCGCGCATCCCGTTTCCAAATACATCGGCAAGAAAACGACCGAACCGGAAATGCTCGCGCATGCCTGGGATGCCGTGAAGAGCGGAAAGACGTACGGTGAGACCTTTGAGGACAAGGATCTCGGCACCGAAGTCTACCGCGTCTACGCGCCGGTCAACACCGGCCGGGCCGAAGCGCCCTGGACCCTCGCCATCACCCTTCCGATGAACCGCATCCTCGCGGACGCGAACGCCGCCATGGTGCGCGCCGTCGCGGTGAGCTTTGGCGCCCTCGCCCTCATCGGCGCCGTCGTCTTCTGGCTTGCCACCCGCATCACCCGCCCGCTGCTCAACGCCGTCAAGGTCATCGAGCGCGTCTCCAATCGCGATCTCACCGCGAGCATGGAGGTCACCACCGATGACGAAATCGGCCAGATGGGCAACGCCCTCAATCGCATGGTCTCCGACCTGCGTCGCAACATCGAGGGTGTCGCCGACAACTCCAAGGCCCTGCGCTCCGCATCCGACCAGCTCACCGACGTCAGCGCCCGCGTGAGCACGAACTCCGAGGAAACCGCCACCCAGGCAAATCTCGTGGCCAGCGCCGCCGAGCAGGTCAGCCGCAGTGTCGCCACCGTGGCCACCTCCGCCGAGGAAATGACCGCCACCATTCGCGAAATCGCCGAGCAGGCCTCACAGGCCGCTCAGGTCGCGGGCAAGGCTTCCACCGCCGCGGCTCACACCAACGAGACGATCATGAAGCTCGGCGAATCCTCCGCGGAGATCGGCAATGTCATCAAGGTGATCACCTCCATCGCCGAGCAGACCAATCTGCTCGCCCTCAACGCCACGATCGAGGCCGCTCGCGCCGGCGAGGCGGGCAAGGGTTTCGCCGTCGTCGCCAACGAGGTGAAGGAACTCGCCAAACAAACCGGCCGCGCCACCGAGGAAATCCGCTCGAAGATCGAAGCGATCCAGAGCGACACCCAGGGTGCCGTCACGGCGATCCGCGAAATCTCCGAGATCATCGAACAGATCAACCAGATCCAGACGACGATCGCCTCGAGCGTCGAAGAGCAGGCCGCCACGATGAACGAAATCTCGATGAACTCGTCCGAAGCCTCCCGCGGCAGTTCCGAGATCGCTCAGAACATCGTCAGCGTCTCCGAGGCCGCCAAAGGCTCCAACGACGCCGCCGCGAGCACGGCCACCGCCGCCACGGAGCTGGCGAGCCTCGCCGGCCAGCTCAACGAGATTGTTTCCCGCTTCAAGCTGAGCGCCGACGACGGAGCGGCTCCCTCTGCCGACGCCGATGCGCAGATCCCGCAAGTGGACTACGACAACGCTCCGCTTGGCGGCGAAAAGCCCACCTGGCATCTCGGCCGCCAGGGCGCCAAAGACACCGTCGCCAGCTGATCACGACGCGCTGTCCCCGCTTACATTCTCAACTCAACCGGGCGCCTGCCGGCAAATGCCGCGCAGGCGCCTTTCTTTGCGCCCCTGCAATGGCGGCGGAGCGTCGCCCCGGCCGTCCTCTCCTTCCCCGTCGTCCGCCGCGCGGCCGCCGGACATCTCCCGGCCGCGATGGCCTCGCCCGTTCAGGATTGCGGCCGCACCGTCCACCCCGGGCTCCAGGTGCCGCCGATGAGTGTCGCCCGGGGGAACTCCGGGATTCCAGTCTGGTGGTTGTGAATCATCGAGATGAGCAGGTCCACCGCGGCACCGGCGGCGGCATCGTGGTGCTGATCGATGCCCGCCCAATCCGCCTGCGCGGCATGCTTGTCGAGGAGGACCAGCCCGATGTCTTCCGGAATTCGCCGCCCCGAACGGACCAGCAGGTCGTGAAGATCGACGTGGAGCGTAAGCAGCACATCCGGCTCATTCCGCTCCATCCATTCCAGAAAGGCCGCCTCGCCCTCCCCTCTCGCCGGCCGCGCCATGAAACTGGCGATGCGATTCTTTGCAGGAAGCGCCTGTTGTGCCCGCCACATCGCACTTGAAAAACGCCCGTCGAGCATGTCGTCGATCGCCTGATCCACGACGAGTGCCGGGCGCTTGTATCCAAGATCCATGACCTTCCGCACGGCCTCGAGCACGACCTGGTGGTGATCCACCCAACAGAACGGCAGCGCCGGCCGGCGCGTGCGCCCGCCGGCCACGACACAGGGAAACTTCTCCCACGTCGGCATGAACCGCTCCGGCAGGACCCTATCCGGAACGCTCGCCACGATGACCCCGCCGACAATTCCCCTTGCCTCGAAGATCCGGTTGAGCCGGCCACCATCCAACTCCGGATCATCCAGCCAGAACTCGTCGCAGCCGTATCCCTGGGCCTCGGCCCGCTCCCGACACGCCCGCCCCCATACATGCTCCGGCCCGTTTTCGGCGAGCGCGCGCCTGCCGCGAGATCCGTTCAACAACGCGAGCGCACGCTGGCAGCCCGCCGTCCCGTTCCTGCGCAACTCCACGAGCAACTGCGCCACAACTGGGTTTCTGGCGTAGCCAAGCTCCTCGGCGATCCGCCTGACCTTCTCCCGGGTCGCCACCGAGATGCGCGGACTCCCGCGAAGCGCAAGCGATACGGTGTTCCTGGATACACCCGCCTTGCGGGCGATCATTGCCATCGAGACGCGTGCCATCGCCCGTCGACTCATACACACACGGTGTCGCAAGAAAAGAGATTACCGTCACCTCCAACTCCAGCCATGAGCCCGCTGGCGCCACCCCGACCGCCCGGTCCCGCCGGCCGGCGGCAGCTCCCCGCTTCATCCCCCGCCCCGCGGTATCCGCGCGGCGGGGATGATGACGGCATGGTCATGGGCGACCGGAAGCCGGGCGGCCCGTCACGGCGTCGGTTTCTCCTTCTGGCCGCCGAGCAAACCATCGAGCAAACCGCCGGCCGCTTCTTCGAGCGAGGGTTTGCCGGCATCCGTTTCGCCTTCACCGGCGTCTTCCGCCGGCGCGGGCGCGGAAGCGTCCTGCTCGTCGTCGCCGCCGAGCAGCTTTCCGAGCTCGCCGCCGAGGCGATTGGTCAGCTCCCGCTTGCCGGCATCGACGAGGGCACGCTTCAAGGCAGAGCCATCCACGCGGATGGCGGGATTGTCGATCGCCCCCCGCACGACCACCGGCACGGCGAGTTCATCGACCCTGGCAGATGTGCCGCCAATCGCGACGGTCGTCCCCCTCAGGGTCAATTTGATCGGCAAATTGGTATCCACCGCACTGATCACTCCCGAAGCGGTGACATCGACCGTGCCGCCCTTCACCGGGAGCGGCTGGTCACGCTTGAGCTGTTCGGCGAGCTTGTCGACATCGAGACCGGACAGCGCGAGCTCGACCCGCGCACCCGACGCAGACGCCGGAGGCAGCGTCGCCGTCGCCTTGATCTGACCGCTCGACGACACCACCCGCAAGGCGGCGGCGTCGGGCACGAGAGCCGGCTGGGTGCTCAGATTGTCGGCATGGAGATCGATCGTCTCCCCGGGCAGCGAGGCCACCTCGATGCCATTGGCTTCGATTCGTCGGATCAGCAGCCGGGGCGCCCCCTCGATCAAACCGTCATAGACCACATGCGGATAGCCGAGGGCCTCGACGCGGGCGCGCAGGATTTCCTCCCAGCTCGGTCCGCTCTCGGGTGCCTCCTCCGGCTCGCCTCCCGAAAATTCCTCCAGCCACCGCCGCACGGTGGCCAGGCGCTCCCGCCAAAGATCCGCGTCTTCAAAGATCTGCTCGAGCGTCTCGGCGTCCGGCATCTCTGCCTTGATCTCGTCGGAGGGCGGCTCCGGTTCGGGCCGGGGGCCGACGAGACGGCCCGGCTGCTGCCGCGGCGTCCCGAGGCGGGCGCCGGTGACGACGACCGAATCGACCACGGCGCGCTTGCGCAGGAGGTCCGAGGTATCGATGGCGGCGACAATGCGCTCGGCCACGAAGAGATTGGTGGCGAGATCGGCCGGATCCGTCATCTCCAGTCCTTCGATCTCGAGCCGCCCCGCGCCGAGATCCAGGGAGGCGCGAGCGAGGTCCACCGTCGCACCGTTGGCCTGTTCGAGATTCTCCCGGATGAGAGAGGTGACAAAAGCGTCATCGAGCATCCGCAGCCCGAAGAATCCTCCCGCCCCGAGGATGAGCACGAGCACCAGTCCGGCCATGCGGACCGGGTTGCCCATGCGACGCGCCGCCAGTTCCTCCCAGCTCTTCTTGCCGCTGGTCCCACCGAGAAAGATAAATCCGAACACCTTCACCAGCCGGTTCTCGCTCCAGCGCTGAAAAGCCGCCGACCCCGCCTCGAGCGCGGCCAGCCGGCGCCAGATCCCCTTCAAGGTCCGGTTGACCGACCACCCGCAGATCGCGCCGAAGAGCAGCCCGAGCACCAGTCCCCCGGTGACCACGTAGTATTCGAATCCGAAAAACGCCAGCACCGGGGCGTTGGCCAGCGCGCGGAAGAGCCCTTCGGTCGGTCCCTCGAGAAGAAATCGGCCCACGTGAAAGCTCACCGGCATCAGCGCCAGCCCGAGCAGCTTCGCGGCCATGCCCACCACGCCGGCGAGGAAGAGGTTGGCGTTGAGGATCACCAGGAGCGCGACCAGCGCGACGATCAGGCCCGGGGCCTGGGAAAAGCCCGGCACAAAGCCGAGCAGCGCCGCCAGGATGCAGCCGGCATAGACCTGAAAGGGAGACGCGTCACCGCGCAGAAACTTGCCGATTTTTCGAGTAACCATGGGTATTGCTTTCCTTTGATGCCGCTACGCGCGACCGCCCGGGGAACCGGGCGGCACCGTCCATCTGATCCGGCGCAGCGCCTGTTGTTTCGGTCAAAAACACCAAACCGTCAACCGTATCGCCCCCGCCGGATACCCGAATTCACCCCGGAGAGATCCGCCATCTCCGCGCCATCGCACTCCCGCCCACGCCGCAACGGCCGCGGCTCCCGGACGCATCGAGCAGCGGGGGCGGACACGGGGGCGGGCGCATCGGGTTTGCGCTCGCGCCCACCTTCCCCGCCACCTACCGTGCCCCCATGGCCGAACACACCGCTCAGGTCCTCTGGCAGCGTCCGCCCGACGCCCCGTTCACCGACAATCGCTACAGCCGCCGTCACGTCTGGCGTTTCGACGGCGGCGTCGAGGTGCCCGCCTCCTCGACCCCCGCCATGCTCCCGCCCCCGCTCTCCGCCATCGATGCAGTCGATCCGGAAGAAGCGTTCGTCGCCGCGCTTTCGAGCTGCCACATGCTGTGGTTCCTCGCGATTGCCGCGCGCAAGGGCTATATCGTCGACGCCTACGAAGACCACGCCGTCGGCCACATGGGGCGCAACTCGGCGGGCCGCACCGCCATGGTCCGGGTCGTGCTCCGGCCGAAGGTCACCTTTGCGGGGGAAAACAGGCCCGACGCCGACGCCCTGAAAGAGCTGCACCATCAGGCGCATGAACAGTGTTTCATCGCCCACTCCGTCACATCCGAAGTGAGCATCGAACCGCAGGCCAACGCCTGACCGACCTCTTTTCTGCCAACCGGTCCGCGGTCCCACCGCACCTGCCAGCCCCCCCCGTCATGCAGATCCAGGACACCCTCGCCAAGCTCGCCGCCAAGATCACCGGCTGGGTCGAGCAGTTCATCCTCATCCTCCCCAACCTGATCATCGCGGCGTTGGTCATGGTTGTTTTCTGGTTCGTCGCGCGGCATGTCCGCCGCCTCGCCGAACATTTATTCTCGAAGGTCATCAAGGCCGCCGAAGTCGCCTGGCTCGCCTCCGTCGTCATCTATCTCGCCATCCTCATCGGCGGCCTCGTCGTCGCTCTCGGCGTCGTCGGGCTCGACAAGACCGTCACCTCGCTGCTCGCCGGCGCCGGCATTGCCGGCCTCGCGGTCGCCCTCGCCTTCCAGGATCTCGGCCAGAATATCCTCGCGGGCATCTATATCTCCCTGCGCGGCACGATCCGGACCGGACACATCATCGAGGTCAACGGACACTTCGGCACGGTCCGGAAGATCAATCTCCGTGCCATCCACATGGAGACGAACACGGGTCAGAAAATCGTCATCCCCAACCGCGAGGTCTTCGGCAACTCGGTCACGATCTACTCCACGGGCCGCCGGCGCGTGGATCTGCAGGTCGGCGTCTCCTATGGCGACGACCTCGAGAAGGTCCGCTCCGTCACGCTCGCCGCTGTCGAGGCCATCCCCGCCCGCCTGAAGAACGAACCGGCCGAGCTGTTCTACACGGAGTTCGGCGACAGCTCGATCAACTTTGTCGTCAGATTCTGGATTCCCTTCAAGCGGCAGCGCGACTACCGTGACGCCGTCAGCGAGGCGGTGATGCGCATCAAGCGCGCCTATGACGAGCACGGCATCACCATCCCCTTCCCCATTCGCACGCTGGATTTCGGCATTGTCGGCGGCGAAAACCTTGCCGTTTCCCTGCGCCGCGCCGGGCTCGGCTCCGCCCCGGGCGCCGACGCCTGAGAGCCAAAAGCACCGCCCGCGACATGTTTCGCGGCTTTTTAGACGCGCTCTGAGTTCGCCTCCCGGCACCCGCTCGGCCGATGCGGCCTCCGGCCCGGCGCCATCCGCGGGATAGGCATCCGTCGATCGCCGCCCGCCCTCCCGGAAACCGGATCAGGGCACGCGGTAGCCGTTCACAAGTGCCACCGAAGAGATGCGGCCGCCCGCCTGGGGAATGGTGACGACGATCTCGTTGTCCCCGGAGACGGCGTCCACCGGCACGTCGAATTCGGCGTAGGAGAAGAACCGGTCGGTAAGGTTTGAATACGAGAGATCTTCCGTCCACGTCTGGCCGTTCATGCTGACGGTGAGCGGTTCGCTGAATCCGTGATCCCGCCCGAAGCACACGCGCAGCCGCGCCCGTTCGAGCCCTTCGGTCGGGCACTGCACGCGGAAACGCGCCGGCTCGCCGGTCGGAAGCAGCGTGGCATCCCCATAGAAGGTCTTCTCCAGCAGCGTTCCGCGCAGCTCCGGCGGCGCATCCAGCTCGATCCGCACGATCGTCGTCTCCTCCACGGCCACCGGGATCGCCTCGAGCGACGGAAGCTCCTCGGTGCGAAACTCGAGGCGTCCATACTCGAGGTAGAGCCGCGTCTGGAGGATGGAGCGGATCCGGCGCCCATGCAGATCGACGTCGAGATCCACGGATGCCCGCTGGGGATGCATGTTGTTGATCGCCACCTGCACGATATTGCCGTCGGCCACAGCGTGGAGCGTCAGATCCCGCGAACTCGACTGGACCGGGAGCAGCTCGCCCCGATAGGGTGCCCACAGCTCGAGGAACTTCGCCTGATGCGTTGGCTCGATTGAACCGTCCTCCCGGTAGCGCATGAGGTAGTGGCGGGCGTCGTGGTCCCACCAGGTCACAGGAATGAGGAAGGGCACGACCAGCTTGAACTCGTTGGCGCGGTTCATGTAGCGGATCATCAGCGAGTTGAAGTTCTTCAGCAGTATCCAGTGATCGAGGTCGCGATCACCCTCGTGGAGCGATCCCGTCTCGGATATGATCATGGGCTTCCAGTTGTCCGTCAGCGCCATGTGATTCTGCAGCAGGTCCAGATCGGCGATGAGGCGGCCGGAAAGGTAAGTGCCGGAATTGCTGTCGCGGGCCGGATCGTTGATGACGAGTTCCTTACCCTCGTAGAAATGGTGCGAATAGAAATCGAGGTGGTCGCGGGTGAGGTCCATGAAGCGCATCTGATCGCGCGCGAGGGCGAAATCGTTGACGTCGAGGGCCATCCAGGCGCTGGTCGGGCCGCCGACCTTGATCTCGGGAAAGGAAGCCTTGATGCGGTCGGCCACGACATTGTGAAACTCCGCCAGCAGCCCCCAGCTGTCGTAGCCGGGCTCGTTGTGAAACATCCACTCATGCTTGATGGTGGACTCGTTCTTCACCTCCCACCACTGCGCCACACGTCCCTCCATGCGCCGATAGGCGGCGATATAGCGGGCGGCGAGATCCGCGGCGGCGTCGAACAGCTCCGGTGCCGGGGTGCCCATGTCGTTGCGGATATTCAACCCCTCCGGCTCCATCCATGACGGCCAATTGTTCAGGCACATGGCGAACTTGAGGTCGCGCGGCCAGAACCGGTCGATTTTGGCGATCAGCTCGGGATCGAGCAGGTAGTTTTGCTCGAAAAAGCTGTAGTCCGACCACCCGGGCCGCGCAGGATCCTCACGCATGAGAGGCCGGTCGCTGTATCCATAGGCATGTTCCAGTTCCGGCCCCAGCTTCGCGATCTGCCGGCCGGGAAAGAACCCATAGGACTTGTAGAAGCGGGCCGCCTCCCAGGCCTCGGGGTTGTCCTCATAGCCGCCATCGATCCCGGCATAGACCCGCTTGAACTTCTCCTCCTCGAAGCGGGTGACGCCATCGATGCTGCGCCGGCGCCCGGTATCGACAGACGCCTTCAGCTTCAGAATGGGACGGCGGCCGCCGACGATGCCCCACGCCTCGTCGTTGAAAACAGGCGACACACCGTGATCCTGAAAGAGCTGCACCGCGGCCACCGTTCCGCGCCCGCGAAAGATCAACTCGCACCCCTCGTATTGATCGGGACGCACCTGCATGGTGGTCCGCCGGGCCGCGATATAATTATCACGATGCGCCCAGTAGGTCAGCGGCATCTCCTCGGCTCCGTTCCAGAAAAACAGGTCGACCGCCGTCAAACCCTCCCCGCGCACTTCCAGAACACGGAAAAACTCGAGCACCTGCACCAGCTCCGGAGACAGGGGCACGCGCACCTCGCCCTCGACCGGTCCCGCGCATCCGGGCACATCGATGGCCTGGATACGCTTTTCCCCGGTGTTGATGTGTTCGATGAAGCGGGCGTTGAAACGGTCCGCGATGGAAAACAACAGCTCGAGATGCGCCTTCGTCCGCTGGGCGTCCGGCGGCAGGCGGGGCGCCTCCGGCGCGTCGGCCGCGCGCAGGGCCGGCGTTGCCATCACAGTCGCCAGTGCAAACAAGAGGGCGAGCGTCTTCAGAATCTTTCTCGTCATGCGTGAAACCGGTGGTTTCCACCGAGCCAAACCATCCCCTGCGGAAAGCCAACCCGCCACAGTCTCAATCGGTTAAGAGCGGCTTGGAGAAGCCGAAGCCGCCACCGAGGCGGTCCGGCCGCCGGGAAAGGCCGCGGCCCGCCCCGGGAGCAAAGCGCCTCCGGATTCGCCGCCCCCTCCCGGGACCGGAGAAGACGCTGGCCGGATTCCGGCTGTTTATTCCACTCTCTGCGGATGCCTCTACGCCTCCTGGTCAAACGCCTCACCGAAACCGCCCGTCTGCCCGTTCGCGGCTCCGAACACGCCAGCTGCTTCGACATCCACGCGGACATGGACGGCACGATCCCGCCCGGGGGACGCCTGCTCGTGAAGACCGGCCTCGCCATGGCCGTGCCCCCCGGCTACGAGGTGCAGGTCCGCAGCCGCAGCGGCCTGGCACTGAAGCAGGGCGTGGCCGTGCTCAATGCCCCCGGCACCGTCGATGCGGACTATCGCGGCGAGGTCGGCGTGATCCTCATCAATCACGGCAGCGAACCCTTTTCCTTCAAGCGCGGCGACCGCATCGCCCAGATCGGCGTCTACCCGGTCGAGCTCTGTCCGGCCGAGGAAGTCGACGTCCTCGACGACACCGTGCGCGGGTCCGGCGGCTTCGGGCATACGGGGGTCTGAGCCCGCGCGACCGGATAATCCCGCCCGGATTCCCGGGCCACGGCCACGCGCGGCCGGCGATTTCAGCCGCCGGAAAAGGAACACGCGAGGTGCCCGGTCCTGTCCGCCCGGGCCTTTGCGGGCCATGCCGGCCGCGGCGCAGAAGCGCCCCCTGCGGCGGGCTGCGGGGCCTTTCAGACACGCTCTATGACAACGGCTCGCGTCGCGGATGCCGCAGCGGTGCGAGATTGTGCAACTCAAGGGGATCCGCACGCAGATCGAAATCGAGCCACGGCCAGCCGTCGGGCCCAAAAATCTGCTTGCGATCAGGCGTGCGCACCCCGCCCCACTTGCGGTCGCATTGATCGGGCAGCGCAACGATCGACGGCATGGAGACCTCGGCGTGATCGCGGGGGCAGGTCCATCGCTCCCTGTCGGCCAGACGGCAGGTCAGTGCCGGCAGGTCAACGAGCGACACCGGCGCCTCGCTCTGGCGCGGCTCCCTCCCATCCGGATGGGCCACGAGCAGGGGCACGCGGACGCTCTCTTCATGCGGCCAGCCCTTGCGGAAGCGACCGTGCGAACCGTGCATGTCACCATGCACGGAAGTGAAAACGACGATACACCGATCGCCCACGTGCTCGATCAGGCGACCGACGGCCCGGTCGGTCGCCTCGATGTGAGCGTAGTAACCGGCCAGCTCGCGACGCGCACGCGCTTCGACCTCCCCGCCCCTCGGCACGTTGCCGCGCAGGATGAGCGCCCCCGGATCCGGCGCCGATACGCCGGCCGCCGGTTCGCCGTAGGGCGGATGAGGCGGCTCGAGGCTGACGACGCAAAAGACCGGCCGCCGCTGCTGCCGGATCCACTCGGCCGCCCGCTCGCACAGGATGTCGCTCTGGTATCCATAAATCCGTGTCGGCTCCGGCAGCCGCGTGCCGTGCAGCCACGGATCGGTGAGCAGAAAACCGCTTTCGAAACCTTCCCAGAAGGCAAATCCGCCGCGGGCCGCCGCGGGCACGACCGTGCGCGCGTGCGCCTCGCCCACGAGTGGAGCCGCCGGATCCCGGCGCCACAGGTGCCATTTGCCGAACCAGGCGGTGGCGTAGCCGCGCCGCTCCATGGCGTGGGCGATGGTCCGCGCATCGCCCGGCAGTGGATCGAAGTAGTCCACGACACCGTTCTCCGGTGAGGGCATTCCGGTGAGCAGGGCCGCGCGTGCGAATGGACCAAACGGGTGCGGTGTCACCGCCTGGATGTAGTTGATGCTTCGCTTCGCCAGCGCGTCGAGGTTCGGCGTGCGGGCGTTGGGATCGCCCGCGTAACCGCTCGCCTGGGCCCGCCACTGGGTGGTGACGATCCACAGGATCGACGGGCGGGCGTCCCCGGCGAGCGCTGGAGCGGCCGGGCCGGGCGACGAATCGGGGGGCGTCACCCGACTGTCGTCGCGTTGGTTTCTCGGGGGGTCACCGCTTTTCATGCGCCGCGAACCATGCCGCTTCTCCCCCCGCAGGCAACGCCCATCCGGTCGGTTCAGACAGCCGGTGCTGCCCCGGCCTCATTGCAACCGCATCGGCAGGCGCTGGATGCGGTTCCACTGGCGGCGCAGGACACTCTCGGTCTCGCCCTCCGGCAGATCCTCCCCGAAACGAAGCTCGGCCGAGGGCACGAAGCTCGAGAGCAGGACGCAGTAGCTGTTGTTCACCATGACGCCGAGGATCTCGCCAGTCTTGCTGAAGACCAGGTCCCCCCGCGAAGGGGAGAACTCGCCGAACATCCGGCTGAACACCCGCGACTGCATCTTCACGTAGCCGGGTGTCTGCGGGTCGAGCTTGAACTCGACCTC
>RFJS01000263.1 GCA_003694825.1 Verrucomicrobiota bacterium
GAGGAAGCGATCCCCCAATCCCTCGCCCGGGCGGCACTCACGGCCATCGAAGCCGCCGGCGAGTGCGTCGCCATCCTCGATCAGGACGGCACGACCCGCTACGCCAACACCCGCTTCGCCCAGCTCGTTGGCAAGCCGCTCGAGAACATCATCGGCCACGCCTTCGCCGACGTCATTTCCCTCGTGCATCGCAGCGACGGAAGCCCTGCCCACCGCCTGCTCGATCCCGTTCTTTCCGGCGGACCGCAGATCGTCCTCGACCATACCCTCGCCGTCGCTTCCGGAGAAACCAGCGAGGATATCATCATATCCGCCGTCCCGCTACAGGGCGACCGTGCCCGCCCCGAAGGCGCCATCGTCCTCATTCGCCGCCCGCTGGAGATGCCGCTCTCGCCCGCCGAGCTCGTGGCCTCCAACCGCATCGAAGGCCTCGGGCAGATGGCTTCGGGCATCGCCCACGATTTCAACAACCTGCTCACCACCATCACCGGTGGCATCAATCTGGGCATCCAGCGCAAAGACTGGACAAGCGTCCAGGTCGCCGAGAAAGCCTGCCGTTCGGCGCAGACACTTGCCCGGCAGTTGCTTACCTTTGCCCGGGGCCCAACAGGAAATCGCAAAGTCGGCGACATCCGCAAAACCATCGAAGAGACCACCCGCATGGCCGCGGCCGGCACCTCGGCGACGATCGACCTCGACCTCGCGGACGACCTTCACCCGGTCGAGTTCGATCCGGTTCAGATGGTGCAGGTCTTCACCAACCTGCTCATAAACGCGGTTCAGGCGCTGAACGACGATGGCACGATCGCCATCCGGGCGATCAGCGTAGCCCTGGCAAAACTCAACGCACTCGATCTACCTCCCGGCGACTATGTGCGCATCGAAATCCAGGACAATGGTCCCGGCATCGCCCCCGAGGATCTCGAGCGGATCTTCCAGCCCTTTTTCACCACCCGCAAGGACGGCACCGGCCTCGGTCTCTCGGTGGCCCGCTCCATCATCGCCCAGCACAACGGCACCATCACCGTCGAGTCCACGCCCGGCGAAGGCACAACCTTTACTATCCATCTCCCTCGCGCTAACAAAGACATCGTGACTGAAGAACGCACCGCACCGTCCCTGCCCCGCGGATCCGGTCGGGTCCTCATCATGGATGACGACACCGACCTGTGCATGATCGCAACCGGTATCCTGAGCATGCTCGGTTACGAGCCCGACGAGGCGCACAACGGCGAGGAAGCGATCAAGAAATATCGGCGCACCATGGAGATCGGCCGTCCCTACGACGTGGTCATACTCGATCTCACCGTGCCCGGCGGCATGGGAGGCGAAGCAGTGCTCAACGAATTGAAAAAACTCGACCCGCAGGTCTGCGCCGTGGTTTCGAGTGGCTACGTCACCGAAGAGCAGGCCATCCACTACCGCAGTCTCGGTTTTGCCGGCATCCTGGCCAAGCCCTACCGAACGGCCGAACTCGGACAGGTCCTCAAGGACGTGCTCGCCGCCAGGTCGAATCCGGATGCGGAGTAACCGGCGCGCCCGGCTCCGCACTTGCCTCTATCGACCAAACGCATCGAGGAGCCGCGCCAGCACCGGCGCCGCCCGGTCGGCCAGCGTGCGATTCGCATAGCCCGCCCACGCAACCGGCGTCACCGTATCCAGCGGCGCATCCACCTGGCCACGATGGACGGGATGCTCGATCACGCCCCCCGCCTCCTCCAGAATCAAGGCCGTGCACAGGTCGTAGGGATGGCATGACAGAGCCTCGCCATAACCCAGCCTCGCAAAGACCAGCGGGCGGATATCCGCCACCATGAGGTCACGCCCCGTAACCAGCTCATAGATCTGTCCTCCCGTCGAGGCATACTGATCCTCGAACACCAGCGCCTCCCGGGCCGCGTCCGGCCCGAGGACCTCCTCCCAGAATCGTCCTTCAATCGCCGCGATCTCCGCCTTTCCCGGAGGGAAATAACGCACCAGTCCGCCGAACCCGTTGGCAAACCCGGTCGCACTCGAGGGAACCGCCGAAAACGTTGACGCCCCCCCTGTGAGCAAACAGTGGCGCGCGGCGCGAATCCCGGCGCGTCCCTGCCCGCGCACAGCGCTGAGCTGGTCCGCGAACCCCTGCTTGGTCACCGGCAGCTCTGTCATGGAGGCCAACTGGATGTCAGCCAAACGCGTCGCC
>RFJS01000032.1 GCA_003694825.1 Verrucomicrobiota bacterium
GGGCGGTGTCCTCCATTTGAGGGAATTCGACAATGACCGGTCGATTAGGCTTTACCGATGATATATTGTATGCAATTTCACCTCCGTGAGTGCCGCCATGTCCCGTGCGGGCGGTCATTCCCCTTCTCGACCATTCGATGGCTTGTTTCTATCCCAGCACGACGGTGTCCGCCTCCGCGCGGTCGGCGCCGCGCCTTTTCGGCATGGCGGTGGCGCTGATGCTGGCCGTATGGGTGGGGAGTTGTGGTTATGCGGCAGTCGGGGCCGCCGGACGGCCGAACGTGATTCTGATCGTCACCGACGATCAGGGCTATGCCGACATGGGGTGCCACGGGAATCCCTTTGTCGCGACGCCGCATCTCGACCGGCTTCATGATGAAAGCGTGCGGTTGGCGGATTTTCACGTGGATCCGACGTGTTCGCCGACACGAGCCGCGCTGCTGACGGGCCGGTATGCCGCGCGCACGGGTGTCTGGCTGACCTATGCCGGGCGCAATTATCCGCGCCGCGAGGAGGTGATGATCGCGGAGGTGTTTCGAGCCCAGGGCTATCGCACCGCTGTTTTCGGGAAGTGGCATCTCGGAGACGAGTATCCCTTTCGACCTCAGGATCGCGGTTTCGAAACGTCCCTGGTGCACCGCGGCGGTGTATTCGGCGAGACCCCCGACTATTGGGGGAACGATTATTACGACGACGTCTACGACCGCAACGGGCGGCCCGAGCGGGTTCAGGGATACTGCACGGACGTGTGGTTTCGCGAGGCCATCCGGTTTCTCGACGCGGACGATGATGCGCCGGCGTTTATCTATCTCGCGACCAACGCGCCCCACGGGCCGCTGCATGTGCCGCTCGAGGAAGTGCGGCCCTATCTCGAAGCCGGCATCCCCGAGCGCCGGGCGCGGTTTTACGGGATGATCGCCTCGATCGATAGAAACCTTGGCCGACTCCGTGAGCATCTGCGGCGGACCGGGCGGGATCGCGACACGCTGCTGGTCTTTCTCAACGACAATGGCACCACCTTCGGGGTCACGCTCAACCGCGATCAGACCAGCGATCCGCATCCCTCACGCGAGCGGGGGTGGAATGCGGGCATGCGGGGCATCAAGGGATCAGCCTGGGAAGGTGGCCATCGGGCAGCCTGCTTCATCCACTGGCCCGGAGGCGGGTTCGCGGAAGGCCGCGATATCACCGAACTCACTGCCCACATCGACCTGATGCCGACGCTCATCGAGTTGTGCGGCCTGCAGCCGCCGCGTGGCGTGGCGTTCGACGGCCGCAGCCTTGTCCCACTGTTGCGGGGGGAGCGCGACGGATGGAGCGAGCGCACGTTGGTCGTGCACGATCAGAGCCGGTTCGGCGAGCCCGTGGGGGAGGGACGGATGATTCGCGGCAAGGAATTCGCGGTCATGCGCGGACGCTGGCGGCTGGTGGGACGGGAATTGTTCAATCTGCTCGAAGATCCGGGGCAGCGCCACGATGTGGCGCGGGCATACCCCCAGCTCGCCGCCGAGCTCGCTGCCGCCTACGACGCCTGGTGGGCATCCGTCAGCAGCGGAAATGAGCGCCACAATCCGATCGTCATCGATCCTTCGATACAACAGACGGTCACGCTCACGGCGCAGGGGTGGAGCGGTGATACCGTGCCCTACAGTCAGGAGCACGTGCGCACCGACATCGGCGGAAACGGATTCTGGGATGTCGAAATCGCCAGAGCGGGCCGGTATGCCTTCGAACTGCGGCGCTGGCCGCGCGAGCTGGACCTGCCGCTCTCGGCGGCGCCGCCTCCGCCCCCGCACGATCCGGCGCGGCACGAGCGGCTGCGGACCCTGGATCAGCCGACAGGGGTCGTCGAGGCCGTGCGCGGATGGCTGAAAGTGGGGGACACCCGCCTCGAGCGACCGGTGGACCCGAAGCAAACCGGCATCCGGTTCGTGCTGGAGCTTCCGGCCGGCAGGTTCCGGGTGTGGA